>DATMUM010000057.1:0-5873 GCA_035564175.1 Mobilitalea sp. | reverse complement strand
ATTTTGTGACGCTCACGACGGTTTTATATTCTTACGGTTTTATATTCTTACGGTTTTATATTCTTACGGTTTCAAATATCAAGCTATAATACCTTAATCAGAACATATGCTGAATAACAATGTTTTATCTGGCATTTCCTTTTCTTTTGCTTCTGCCGGTATTACTACTACCTTTCGTGGCAACGGGCTTGTAAGCTTTAGTGTAATCACTACGATAGTCCTTACGTCCTTCTCTGACATTCTGATTACTTGAACTTTTCTTAATGTCATATTTCTTAGCGTCAACCCTACCATTATTCTGAGTACTATTCTGATTATTATTCTGACCGCTATTTTTTTGACTGCTGCTAAATTTGCTGTTATTTTTCTGATTGCTCTTCTGGCTACCGGCTTGCTGATATCTATTCTTGCTGTCGTTTTGCTGATTTCTATTCGTGCTGCCGGTTTGTTGATATTTATTCTGTCTGTCAGTCTGCTGATATCTATTCTGGTTGTCGGCTTGCTGATATTTATTCTGTCTATCAGTTTGTTGATATCGATTCTGACTGTCAGCTTGTTGATATCGATTACGGCTGCTATTTTTTTCAACTGCAGCTTTCTGGTAATCATTCTTAGCAGCATTAACCTGTTTCCTTTGGGAGGAGCCACTCTTACCTCTTGCAGCTTCTTCTTTATGAAACGTGGCGGATGACTTCTCCTTTGAAAACTCCTGCTTAACTTTCGCGCTTCCTAACTTGACTTTTGGATGTCCGGCCTTATTCGAAGGTTTCTCCTTATCACCCCACTGCTTCTCCTTATCACCCCACTGCTTCTCCTTATCAACCCACTGCTTTTCCTTAGAGAACTGTCTCGGACGTACCAGACACTTCTTATCAAAGCCGATAAGATCGGTGCGGTCGGCCTTCTTCAGTGCCTCGACTACCAGGTCATAATTCTTGGGATTACGATACTGGATAAGTGCCCTCTGCATCGCCTTCTCATGAGGTGACTTCGGAGTATAAACTTCTTCCATGGTTCTGGGGTCTAATCCGGTATAATACATACAAGTTGAGATGGTAGACGGTGTCGGATAAAAATCCTGCACCTGTTCCGGCATATAGCCCAAATCCCTCAGATATTCTGCAAGTTCAACGGCTTCCTTCAAGGTAGAACCGGGATGGGAGGAAATCAGGTAGGGAACGATGAACTGGTTTTTACCCAGTCGTTCGTTCATTTTATTATATTTGGTCTTAAATCTCTCGTAAACGGCATTCTCCGGCTTTCCCATCAACTTAAGAACACTGTCACTGATATGCTCCGGAGCTACCTTCAGCTGACCGCTGACATGATGTTCGCAAAGCTCCTCAAGGAAGGTGTCATCCTTATCTGCGATTAGATAATCGAACCGAATACCGGAACGGATAAATACCTTTTTCACATTCGGAAGATTACGTAATTTGCGTAATAATTTAAGATAATCCGAGTGATCTACCTTCAGACTCTTACAAGGGGTGGGGAAAAGGCACTGTTTATTGATACAGGCTCCCTTGGTTGCCTGCTTATCGCAGGCCGTATGCCTGAAATTCGCCGTCGGGCCGCCGACATCATGGATATAGCCTTTAAAATCCTTGTCCCAGATTAATTGATTGGCTTCTGCGATGATGGATTCATGACTTCTTGTCTGTAAGATCCTTCCCTGGTGGAAGGTCAAAGCGCAGTAATTGCAGCCACCGAAGCAACCTCGGTTACTAGTCAGACTGAACTTCACCTCTTCAATTGCCGGAATTCCTCCTGCCTCTTTATAAGAAGGATGATAATCCCTCATATACGGAAGGGAATAAACCCGGTCCATTTCTGCCTGGGTAAGAGGCTTTGCAGGCGGATTCTGTACTACATATTCATTGTCTTTATATTTCTCCACCAGACGTTTACCGGTGAAGGGATCGGTATTGCAATATTGGATATAGAAACTCTTAGCAAACTCTCTTTTACTATCGAGGATACTCTGATAGCTGGGAAGCTCTATGGCGTCATAGACGGATTCCAGGCTTCTCGCCTTGAATACGGTGCCATTGATAAAGGTTATATCCTTAATATCAAGTCCGCTGTTTAAGGCTTCTGCTATCTCGACAATGGAATGCTCGCCCATTCCATAGGAAATGATATCTGCCTGAGAATCCAACAGAATGGATCTCTTCACCTTATCACTCCAATAATCGTAATGGGCGAGCCTTCTTAAGCTTGCTTCTATTCCACCGATAATAATCGGCATATTTTTATATTGCTTCCGAATCAAATTGCAATATACTGAAGTAGCGTGATCAGGCCGTTTTCCCATTAATCCCCCGGGGGAATAAGCATCCGTCTGTCTTCTTTTCTTAGCAACGGAATAATGGCACACCATAGAGTCCATATTGCCACCACTTATCAGAAATCCTAACCTAGGCTCACCAAGTACGGTGATACTTTCGCTGTCTTTCCAGTCCGGTTGGGCGATAATCCCTATTTTAAATCCATAGCTCTCCAGCACTCTGCTGATGATGGCATGTCCAAAGGAAGGATGGTCTACATAGGAATCTCCTGTCACATAGACGAAATCACATTGATCCCAGCCTCTTTGTTTCATGTCATCTTTACTGATCGGTAAATATTCTTTTTGCATGCTTTACTTTCTTTCTAGTTACTTGCAGCAGTAGCTGTTACAACTGCATTATCAATAATATAATTATATGCTTTCTGCATTACAACACTGTCTTTGATTTCATCCTCTGTAATCTGCTTTAACAGATCGTCCTTTGTTGTTACATTATAGTATGACATGTAATCAGTAATTGCTTTATCATATTCATCGGTAGTAGCTTCCATTTTCTCTGCCTGAGCTACAGCTGTGATGATTAAATCTCGTTTGGCATATGCTTCAGAATAGCCTTTAATATAACTATCATAATCAGCCTGTGTCATACCATTCTGATAAATATAAGTAGCTATATCCATTCCATAAGCAGCTGCCTGCTGTTCAACCTGATTTCTTAACTGTGCATCATAATAATCAAGCAAGGTCTGCGGCAATGAGCTGATTGTTGAGCTGTCTATAACTTTAGTCATTACATTTTTTGCTTTTTCATTATCCATGGTTGTCTTATTGGAGTCTTCCAGATCCTTACGAACTCCTGCTTTATATGCAGCGATGGAATCGTAACTAGTGTTTTTCTTAACATAATCCTCGGTTAATTCCGGAAGAACTGCCTTAGAAATGGAATTAATGGTTACGTTAAATACAACAGCCTTTCCTGCTAAATCTGCTGAATAGTTCGTCGGGAAAGTAAGATTTAAAGTAACTTTTTGACCGATCGTAGCTCCGATCAGGCCATCCTCAAAGCCCGGAATGAAGGAACCGGATCCGATTTCAAGATCAGTACCCTGAGCTGATCCGCCATCGAAGGTCTTACCATCTATTAAACCTTCATAATCAATGTTAACGGTATCACCTGACTGAACTGCTCTGTCTGTAACTTTCTCCTGAGTAGCATTTGTTTTCAGATCTTCCTGGATCTTGTTATCTACATCGGTATCGGTTACTTCCAATTGTGTAACAGTTACTTCAACACCTTTATATTGGCCTAATGTAACATAATCAGCTGCTGTATACTTCTCTATCTTAGGAATCTCCGTCGTTGTTGAGGCTCCTGGCGTGGGTGTTGCAGCTCCTGATGTAGCTGTTGAATCACTGGTTGTCCCTGTATTTGAGGTTCCACTTGTGGAATTGGCACTGCCTGCTAAATCCTTCTTCGCACAACCCCCTGCTAGCATTAGTAAGCACAAACCCATAACTAATAATACTTTCTTCTTCATTCTCTTAATCCTTTCCTCTTTCCAAAACGGCCAGCTTTCACTTTTGCCGAAATATATTATTGCAGTACTATACTCCGTTATATCATATTTTCGGCGAAAAAGAAAGTAAAAAACGATATTTCACAAATTTTTCATGCATCTTTTATCCTTTATAAATAAATAAAATGCCTCTAAAGATATCATCCTCAGAGGCACCAATTTTATTCATTTTTATAATAAAGTTATATTTTTACAAACCTGTCAACATCCGTAACAAAGATGGTTGCACCGCCTACATTAACTACGACATTCATGGAAGCATATTCGGCTGCACCGACAGGATTAGAGATGATCTGCTGCCTTGGTCCGCATTCCTTCTTCACGATATCTATCACTGTATCTACTTGCTCCTCTTCCGTACCGATCATCAAAGTCGTATTGCCTTCCCGAAGGAATCCTCCGGTAGATGCAAGCTTGGTTACGTAAAATCCCTTCTTATTCAAAGCCTCTGTTACATAGCTGCTGTCTATATTACGAACAATTACATAGATTAACTTCATAAAATCCCCTCCTTTATCTTAATTCCATACATCCAGATACATCAAGGTTCTTTCGTATAATTTATTAAATGATATTCGTATTGTTATATCTTTCGTGACTACTCAGACACTGCGATTCTAGCAAACCAATACATCAAAATCTGTAAAATACGCATATTCAAACATGCATACCAATGCTTTGCGCTGACTGGCCCGATATCCTATCGAATTTCTCGAATCGTATAATAGTTATTATCTTTTTATACTATGATTATATTATACAAAAATAGAAAAGTAAAGAATAAGAGAAAATTCTTGAGTTTCCGCAGATTTATCCACAGAGCTTAAAATTTACAAAGACTTTTATAAATAATCTTCAAAAAATGCTTAAAAGCAAAGAATCCCTGCACTTTTTGTAGTAGATCTAAAATATCATAACAGCGACTAGCAAAATGCAATAATTATGCAATTCATTACATTAAACCCCAATTTTATTACATTATTTACCTTTTTCTTCTTGTTTGATGTATATTATCCCTTGTAAACTTAATTAAATAAAAATATAACATTTAAAGGAGAGAAACTTATTGAAGAAACGACTTTTATCTTTAGTTCTAATGGTCAGTCTATTAACGATTCTTTTAGCCCCGAGTTCAACTGCTTCAGCATCGTCAGTATACATTGATCAGTATGTGAAGGTTAATTGGCTTTCCATTAATCAAACACAGAATACGGCAACTTTAAATTATACTTTATTACAAAGTGTACCTTATCTATCACATATTATGTTTTATTACTCTTACTCTGTTCCGCAATTATCTGGATCAAGCGTTGAACTTACAGGTACAGTAGGGCAATCAAAATCTGTAAGTTTTACGATACCGGTTTATAATTGTGGTGTAAATTTTGGTTTGCGCTTTACGGCGTATACTTATTCCGAAGAAAAATTTCTAAGTTCTTATTTTCAAAGCTCAACGCCAACGGTTACTTATCATACAGTAACTGAGGGAGAAGCTATTGGTAACTATATTATAGTTTCTGGAGCTGGTTTAGTTATTAATTATGTACCACAAACAAAAGGAATTAAAGTCCTAGCACAAGTATTAATATGGGGAGGAGCTTTTTTAGATCTTGGTACAGCAGCAAATTTTCTTGATGTATATATACCAACGGCAGGCAATTACATTAAGACTACTGTTTATTATTCAAATTATCAAATGCATATCGATACTCTTTTATGGAATAACTATGAAAGCTATTCAAAGGGTGTGACGCCTAAAAGCTTTTCATCAACCTATAACATACCACAATAAATCGGGTTAATATATTATTAACTTAAAAACGGAATAGACTTACCTTTCTGAAAAGGTATTCTATTCCGTTTTATTATACTGGACAGTCAAAAGTTCTCAATAAAAAATAACCCTTTCAAGCCATTTTATGGTATCCTTTAAGTCACTACACTAAAAAGGATAAAAATCACCGAAAGAGTTATTAGATGGTTAGTTTACCATACTTTACGGT
>DATMUM010000056.1:0-4118 GCA_035564175.1 Mobilitalea sp. | reverse complement strand
TATTTACGACAAAATATTTTTCGCATTATGGCTAAAAGGCCTGATTTAAGCATAACACGATTTATTCTGGAGAAGCAGGAAAAGCCTGATATTACAAAAGATTTGCAGGCTTCTTAGGGTTAAAAACTTTTGACTCTCCAGGATAGGAAAATAATAATAAAAATAGTAATAGCATAAATGGAATTATATGGTATACTTTATTTGTATATTTATATGTAATATAACACAGGGAGGAAAAAGTGTGTCAATAAGTCGATTTAGGATAAGATCTTTGGTAATCGTGATTTTATTATCGTTTCTGCTGACAATCACAGCAGCATGCAGTAACTCATCAGAGAATATTACAGAAAGTGTATCAGTAAAACCGGAACAAAAAAGTGAAGAGGACAATTATTCCACAGAGATCACGTCGGAAGCTTCGAATGCAGAGTCCGAAACGGATTCGGAAGAAGACGAATCGGAATTTTTCAGTGATGAAGCTTACAGCTATTATATTTATCCACAAAAAGGAACAGCGAGCCTTATGGGTTATAATGATGTATATAAGGGCGAAACAAAGAATGATAAGGAAATTATACTTCCGTCCGAGGTAATATATGAAGGAGCTACCTATCCGGTAACGGAGATTTTGGCTGGCGCTTTAGGATTGGATCCGGATTCTGAGGAAAATTCAATTAAAGACGTAGAGGGTATCATTATACCCGAAGGCTATGAGAGACTAGATTATATAGCTATTGCGAATCTGGACAATATGCAAAAAGTCATTATCCCAGCAAGTGTAAAGGAGCTGACACATAATTTCATAGACAATTGTCCAAACCTTAGAGATATTGATTTTTCAGCAAATAAGAAATTTGTCTTCGAAAATAATATAATATACGATAAGGATAAAACTACAATTATTTCTGTCCTTCCAAAAATCAGTGGAAGCTTCGAGGTTCCGAACAGCGTTATTGAAATCCAGGCTCTTTCCTTTCATGGCACTGCTTTGAAGGAGATTATTTTACCGGAAGGATTAGTAAAGATAGGAGATTCTGCATTTAATGATACCAATATAAAAGAGCTTTATATTCCCAGTACAGTGAAAGAGATTGGAGCGTATGGAGATATTCAATTGACGATATCAGAGGATAATCCCTACCTGTCTGTGAAGGATAATGTTCTGTTTAACAAGGACGGAACGTTACTGATAAGGTATCCATTAAGAAACATTGAGAATTATATCATTCCTAAAGGGGTAGTAGAAATTAAGAGTAGCGCTTTTTCCGAGACTAATATATGTAGTGTTATCATACCAGAGGGTGTTACACGGCTAAATGAAGAAACTTTTTATAACTGCAGTAATTTGAAGAGTGTTACGCTTCCATCTACTCTGAAATCAATTGGTAAGCTGGCGTTTTATGATTGTTGGGAGATGAAAGAAATTGTTTTACCAGACGGACTGGAAACGATTGAGAATGGAGCCTTTGCTTGTACAGGCCTTAGCAATATTACCATTCCAGCATCTGTAAAGACAATAGGTCGTTGCGTCTTTGATTCCAATACAGAAATAAATCTTGAATTTCTCGGAACAAATCCGCCTACCATAGGCTGGGGTGAATTTGCCCAATATGGACAAATCCTCGTGCCTAAGAATGCAAGTACAGCTTATGAAAAAGCTTTACAGGGGAAGCTGGAGTATAGGATAATTAAAGAGAAAGAATAGATCAATATTTCACACGACCATCAGTTAATGCAATTATTGTAATTAATTAGATATAGGTGTGTAAACTTACAACTGCTCACTTTGCTTACGTACAAATATCAAAAAGCAGTTCTTCATATGATGTTTACTTAAAACTCATACCAAGAACTGCTTATTTTAAATATTGTTCCGCATTATTAAGTTATGCCTTTTTTGCTTTTCGTTGTTGAGTATTAATGCCGATTGTTAGTAATACTCCTCCCGCTACAAGGTAGACTAACCGTGCTATCCAAAATCCGGTGCTTACCATAAAGGCTGGTTCTCCGTCCTTTCCAACCGGCAGGGATATAGGATAACTACTAAAATACCAGCTCCCAAAGAAATCGAAATTTCCACCAAATCCAGCAAATCCAACTACCAGCGCTATAATCATAAGTGCATACAGTAGCCCTTGATGGATACGACCCGCCAGATAACCAATTCCCAAGGTAAATAGTAAGCAGGGTAGAATTATCATTCCAGAAGGGAGGAGGAATGGGATGATATTCCTGTAATCAAAGAAGGTTATATAAAAATAAATTCCAAGACCAAATATAACGGCGCAGATAGCAAGAAAACAAATAGTTACGGCAGCACTTCTGACCAATGCGTAACGTATTTTATTCACAGGGGTTGCTGTCGTTAGTATCTCTACCTGTTTTTCATTTTTTGAATAGTAAATAGAAAGCAAAAATAACACTGTCAAAATGGAAAGAGGTAGGATAGAAGCTAAATAGTCACCAAAGCTCCAAAGTGAAAAGGGCGCGGTATAGGCCACTCCTGTGATAGTTTCTGTTGTGAGGACATACCATGCATAAATGCCGTTTATGACCAGCAGCCCGATAAAAAACTTATTCCAAACAAGCCTTCTAAGTTCATATCTTAAAATTTTATTCAAGGTTCAAATCCCTCGCTTTCAAACCACAAGAATCCAAAAATTCCTGATAGGTGAACGGATTGGTATATATATTAGGATCTTGTGAGTATTTTTGCTGGATGGACTGTAAAATCTTGTCCATATTAGCCTCTCCACCGACAAGTTGTTCAACTTTTAGGATCATCAGTGGCATGCGGCAGTATCTATTGATTTCCTGTGCCTGGCTTTTTAACTCCGCCTGATATTTCTCGGGCAGCTTACTAAGCATCTCCGGATGGCGGTAATAGTATCCATGGTCTTGTTCGTCCACGGCGGCTTGCCATACATTGACATAATTTTGCTGAGCGTAAAGCGCTCCGTATTTTTCCTTCATAAGACGATAGGTTGTATAAACATCGAGACCTTCGTCTGACCAGAGGCCATCGTCTTCGCAATACACACCAAATCCGCCCCACCACTCATGGATGATCTCATGTGCGAACACTTCTGCCGCGCTTGCTCCTTTCAACTGATTTCTCAGATTTTTTTCCGTGAATAAAAATTCGGTCCACTCTACCCATCCATCCCCAGCGTTGCCGCCATCTCCTGAGATTGAAGAACGCTGAACCATCATGAGCGTACCGTTATCAACAAAAGGTAGTGGTCCCAGATGCGTAGTACAATAATTCATCACGTCTGTAATCGACTGCGGAATGTTGTATTTTTTGATGTTTTGATCATACTTTTTACTGTACAGTAGGTTGATCGTCGCCCCGGTAGCTTCAAATTGCACGTTTGCGTAATTGCATGCCGTAATCCATCCTAGGGAACCCGGCACGGCTGTTTCCTTCCACGTTCTCGTGCCGTTACTATTTTGGGTATAATTGGTCAGCAGTTGATGCTCTACAATAGGCGTGAGTTTTTCCGGAAGGGTCAGCTCAAGATCGTATTGTGTAGGGAGCGTGAAACTGGTAAAGTTGGGCACAGTAGCGGCATTAGTGAGGGAGACATAGTCTGCAGAGCTATTGTTATCCCAAAAAAATGGTAACCAACTCCGCTCCATTTGAGGTATCCCCTGGTACTGAATGACAAGCTTTTCGCTATTGCCTTTAGGGATAGTAAACGTTGTTTGCCTATATTCGTTTACATCGTTGCATAGTGTATTGAAGGCCAGGTTTTTGCCATCGCAGGTCACACTGGAGATTCGATACCCGGGATCAAGCCAGATGCTGTCCTGCAAATTGTCAGTTTTAGTGATTGTATACTCAGCGTTACCACTAACGCAACCCGATGCTCCAGCGGTCAGTTTGTATGTAGCATATTCGGCACTGGCCGAAGTGGGATTGTTAAAGTAGTTATAATCATTATTCCATTCATAAGGCGCGTGGTTGACAAAAGGCTGCAATATCCACAGCATCACCCCCGCGCACAGCAGCGCCACCGAGATAATAGGAAGATAAGCTTTCCTAATGCCACATACAAATGAGCCAGGCAACCTTTTCTGATATCGGCGGATACAGAGCAGTGAGAACACCCACG
>DATMUM010000055.1:0-30273 GCA_035564175.1 Mobilitalea sp. | reverse complement strand
AATGCCATCTGATGTAGAAACAGCTTTCCACACTTTTTCAATCGGAGCATCGTAGTCGTACTTTCTCAGTATGTCATGTATTTCTAGATTTTATCTATGGTATGCTGTATACTTCAATCCTTTAGATTTTATATACAAATTACTCCAAATGAATACCGATTAAAAACATTATCAAATAAGGACATATTATATTAAGGCTTTTTTGAACTAGCAAACTGGAATGTAGTTGCTAGAATTATGCTAATGTAAAGTTATCATAAAAAATATAATCTATGAAATCAAATGGAGCAGTTGCCAATTAACTGATCGTTAATGGGGCAACTGCTCCTTATCCATTCAAGCAAAACTGTAAGAAACATTCTATCATAATTATTTCATGTACCGTCTTTACCTTTACATTATTTATTTATTTTCTCCATCAACCTCGTACTGCCGCGCTTAACTAAGATCGGCTCAATTTTGTTGACTTTAGGGAAATCCTCGCCATTCATGGCTGCTATCATTGCATCAAAGAGGGTTTTCGCATATTGTTTATAGTTAATCGCAATCGTTGTAATAGCCGGCCGCGCCATAATGGAAGCACGTACGCCATCGACTCCAATAAATGCGATATCTTCAGGGACCTTAAGTCCCGCTTCCAAAGCCTCATATTGTGCACCAAACGCCACATGATCATTAATACAGAAGACTACTTCAGGCAGTTTGCTTACTTTTATTAAACTCTGCATGGACTGTGCTCCGTCAATTTCATCAAAGGAATTACCGATGATCCATTCCTTATGAACCTCCAGACCGTGCTTTTTTGCTTCTTCCAAAATGTATTTCTTCTTATTATAAGCGGGGTATGACTCATCTGCTCCACCAAGAATTCCCATGGTTTTATACCCGAGTTCTGCCATATATTGTACCGCTATTTCACAACCACGTCTGTCATCTGAGTGAACACCGATGCAGCCAAAGTCTTGCGCCTGTTCACTGCATAAAATACAGGGAATGTTTTTATTTAGATTACGGATCTCCTCTTTATCTTCCTGGGACAGGTCTACTAAATCAATTCGTCCTCCCATAACTATTACCGCTTCGACCCTTGCTTCCTCCAATGCTCTGAAAATTCTGCTTTCTACTGTCACATCAGTCTTACCATTATAAAGAATAATCATGTATCCTTTTTCAGAAGCTAATCTTTCAAACTCATAATATACAGAAGAGAAATATTCATTACCCACATGTGGAATTACA
Source organism: Mobilitalea sp. (assembly GCA_035564175.1). Lineage (GTDB taxonomy): Bacteria > Bacillota > Clostridia > Lachnospirales > Lachnospiraceae > Mobilitalea. The sequence goes on along the minus strand of DATMUM010000055.1, from coordinate 29,034 downwards.
AAACCGATTAAGCCTGTCTGGCTCTTTTGAAGTCCTCTGGCAATTGCATTCGGCTTAAATTTATACTTCTCTACTATCTCCCTTACCATGATCCTTTTCTTTTCATTAACAGCGCCATTACCTGATAATACTCTTGATACCATGGAAGGTGATACACCCGCTTCTTTCGCTATATCATATATTGTTAAGTTCTTTTTCATGGGAACCTGTTTCGAGTCCCCATTGCTTTCGTCAAACATTTGATTATTCTCCTAATAGTAAAGTTCTTGTATCCTTATTTTACACTATTTTAAGCTTTTGTAAATAGATTTCCGAGATGCCAGAGGCATCCCGGAAATCCTACATGATCGTTATGTAATTAGTTTGCAGGCGCTGCGGTAGGGGTTATTTTGGAAGCATCTACAATTGCCTGCATATCTGCATCGTAATCATGTGTAGAGATATCTGCTATTGCTGTATCAATCTGTGACTGATAGGTCTCAATCGCCGTCTGAGGTGTTGAGGTACCGGTGGTAATCTCACCAAACATGCTGGACATGGCACTGTTCACATCATTAAAGCCTTTGATCGGGTTAACTACACTTACACCTTTGTCTAGAATATAGGTTGCATTCTCTAAAGCGTTTTTATCGCGTGCCCAGTTTTCCAGCTGAGAATTTACCAATTCATCCCATTCATCGTTAGAAGAAGCAACCTCGGTAATGAAATTATAAATCTGAGCTTTTTCTTCCGGATTTTCAATACCATTTAACATAGCAAAGCAGCCGAATTCTTTACCATAGCAGGAGTAATCAGTAGCAGAAGTACCCTTCGGGAAAGGAACCCAACCCCAGTCATCAACCATTCCGCCATCTGCTGAATTAAGATAAGAGCCGGCAATCCAGGATTCTTCAAGACACATCATATATTTACCATCACGGAAGCCTGTAATAAAGGAATCCCAGCCCTCTGTGTTCCAGTCAATCGCATTACGATAAGGAACTGTGGTAGTAAAATCCTGAAGAGCTGTCAAAGCTTCCACTACCTTGGAATCAGAAAGATCGATTGTCATTCCTGAATCTGTCTTTGAAACTACATTTGCTCCATTGGAGTACAGGTAACACCACTCCAGAGATTCTCTTGCATTAAATCCATAGATATCGATCGTTCCGTCATTATTGGTATCCTGGTTACCCTGGATAGCAATCTCCTTAAATTTATCCCAGTTCCACTGGTCATTTTGATATAATTCGTAAAGATCAGGCAGACCATATTTCTCAAATAAAGTCTTGTTCCAGAAAATACCATAACGTACTTCATAATTCTTCATTAACTCTGCATAGTGTTTTCCTTTATATAAGCCTGCTTCTGTTACATCAGGACGCCATTTATATGCAGAAAAATCATAGGAGGAATAACTGTCTAACGGTTGGATAATACCACCTTCTGCAAGAGACGGTACATGATATGTCATGACATATCCGATATCTACAATCGGATCACCTGCTAATACGGAAGTTACGTATTTATTATAGTAATCTCCTGTACAGTCTACAAACTCGATTTTACAATTATAATTGTCCTCAACATATTTGATCCTGTTATAATAGGCTTCTGACATAGCGTCAGCACTGGGATCCGGAGCGCCACTTGCACTAAACCATCCGATTTTAAGTGTCATGCCACCGAAATCATATGCAGGTGCCGCTGTTGTTGGTGTTGCTTGCACTTCTGGTGCTTCTGTTGAAGCTGGTGCTTGTGTTACTGCCGATGTGTCTGTTGTTTCCGCAGGTTTTTTGCTGCATGCTGCTAATGTGAATACCATAGCAAGACATACTACTACTGAAATTAATTTTTTCATCATTTTTTCCATCCTCTCTTATACTTTTTTTATTTACACTGCGCTATTGCAGCTAAATACGATTTAAACTCTTAAATATTTCCTATTATCCAACGATACCGGAGCGCTCTATTCCCTCTACAAAATATTTTTGACATACGATATAAAGGATTATGAGCGGTATGATAGTCAATACAACACCCGTATTATTAATCATGGAAGAGAAACCGGGACTAATGAAATTCATATTACCACCGAAGGTTTCATACTGATTCGCAACCTGATATAAAAGTGAAGTAAGGGCATTCGGTATTATCTTTACATTATTCAGGTATAACGAGGAATAAAAGGAGTCCGTCCATTGCCATACAAAGCCAAATAGGAATATCGTAACCATCATGGGTACAGCGCTTGGGAGCATGACCTGAGCAAAGGTTCTTAATTTTCCGCTTCCGTCCACAAACGCAGCCTCCTCCAGCTCCTTAGGCATACCTTTAAAAAACTGCCTTAACATGTAAATATAAAGCCCATTCTTAAATCCGGTACAAGTTGCTGCCTGTATAAAGAATGGCCAAAAGGTATCAATCAGATTAGCCTTTCTTCCCGTGAATGCCTCAAATATTCCAAAAATGTCAAAGAAACGAAAATGCATAAATAAAGGGAGCATGATTACCTGGGGCGGTATGATCATCATTAATATGACACTGCCAAAGAGCAGCTTTTTACCGGGAAAGCGAAATCTTGCAAAGCCGTAGGCTGTAAGGAGACAGGCCATCAACTGCAAAACGGCCACACCGCTGGATAATCCTAGCGTCCTGATAAAAGTCTTGGTATAATTCATCCCGTTGATTGCGATTATATAATTATTCAGCGTAAAATGCTTGGCAATATACTTAATCGATGAATCATATAAGTCCTGTTCCGCCATAAAGGAGACACTGACCTTCATAAATAATGGCCGCAAGATGATAAAGCAGATACCAAGGATAATTACCCCTCTGATGATGCTCCAGAGAAACGAACCAAGTCTTGCTTTGGTTATCTTTCTAAATCTTTTCTTAATATGGACCTTCTTTTCTATTGGAGTTTTTAATACGGCTGTTTGTTCCATAGCATTACCTCTCATCATAGTAAAATACTCTTTTCGAAATAATGGAGCCTACAATCAGCAAAATGACAGCGATGCAGATAAAGTAAATCCATGCCATTGCCGAGCCAAGTCCGTAATTAATATCCGAAAAGATAACTTTTTTGATCTCTCTCATCATTTCATTCGTTTCGCTGGTAAATGAATCGATAATCGTATAAATGCTGTTTACCAGTATCAGTGGACTAATCATCGGAAACGTGATCTTCCAGAAATTCTCCCAGGCTGTTGCACCCTCCATGTCTGATGCTTCATATAAGGAAGGTGATATGGACTGCAACCCGGCCAGGAAGATCAGTATCTGGACACCGGAGGAAATGACGATATCGTATATTCCATTAATCGCATCCGATAAGAACTTAACTATACTTCCCGGTAAGCTCGTATACTCCAATAAGAATCTTGCTACATTCAGGAAGGAAGCCATCTCATCCGTATTTGAGCCGGAGGTATTAACGGAATTCAACAATAGATCTGTTGCCTCTAAACCCAATATTGCACCGGAGGTTAATAATACCGGGAAAAAGAAGATACTTCTTGCGATAGTTCTGCCTCTAAACTTCTGATTTAGCAGGTTGGCTGCAAAAAAGCTGAATATGATGATAAGCGGAACCTTCATTAGCATTTTTACAATCGAATTAAGCAGCATCAGATTAAATTCAGGATCAATCGTAAGGGCGCGGATGTAATGCTCGAATCTGTTATTCGCAGCTGCAACCAATGTATAACCGGAAGATGTAACCTCCATATTACTAAGACTGAATTCTATAGATTGAACGATCATCGGTATGAACAATCCAAATAATCCGATTAGTAAAGGAATGATGAACAGATAACCGGCAATCGCTTCCTTTCCGCGGAGGGTTAAGCGTAGTTTTCCATTATGGCGTTTAAAAAAAATCAATATTAACCTCCATTCCGCCACTTCACAGCGGCTCAAAACTTGAAAGAAGTTCAAAATGAATTTCCATTGAAATTCATTTTGGAGTTCTTTCTGTGTGAATTATGCTTTTTAATTCACACTCCCTCCTTTACAATAGCAAAATCTTTCGCGGGTATCGTTATACTGTTAACCGTGACAGGCTCCTGATTATAATTAACCACAATTTCAGTTCCTTTTTCATAAGTTGTCTTATATACGCCGTCTTCCAGCTTTTTATGTTTTGTTATGGTCTGTCCCTGCAAGCCCTTAAATACTCCATTTACCTTCTTATAAGTTTCAATCGCCTTATCCAGCCAATTACTATAGTTCACCGAATACAGATAATCAAAGTCCGTATCCTTTAAAACTGAATTATCTGAATAGATCCACTGGAAGTATATCCCTGCGCCGCTTTCCGCGCTTTTTAAAAGGGTCGTTGTATAATCATCGGTCATATTTAAAGGCTCTCCGGCAAAATCTATGTATCCGCGGATCACCATTTCATAAAATGGAACAACCTCATCAATGATCTCGTATCGGTTGGAATCCATCGGAGCGTTCAGCATACTGTTTACATAAGGCAGAATATACGCATTTGCATTATCTCCCAGCAACCTGTTCCCGTACTCATCAGCTAACGCTTTCACAGCCTGAGTATTCTTACTAATAGCCATCTGGCGATCCGTATAATTTGTTTTATACAGGTCCGAATATAAATCATAGCTTACTGAACCGATACTGACTCCTGTAATTGGGTATTTTGATACCGCTGACATAAATGAATCTGCTGCTTTCCCGATATAGTCCGGACTGATCAGATTAATAACAGTGTCTGTCTTTTTACCGTTGGCTACGTTATATTCCGCAGTTTGTGCTACGGTATTATCAAAATATCTGGGTGCATTGGAAAGCTTATAATAACCATCTAAAAACTTATCCTGATATACGTATTGGAAGTCGGCATTCATAAATACCGGAATGTCCTTATTTGCCATATCTGCCAGATATTTTTTTAAAGAAATACCTTTTCTCGTTAACTTTGATATTACGTGGGTATCGGTAACGGCATTTCCTTTTAATCCACCCTTAGACCAACCCGAATATTTTACGCTTATATTCTCAATTCCTGCCTCCTGCAATAATCCCGTGATTTTCTCCGCTTGTTCAAAGGTTGTCAGCGTCTGTGTGGCACGGTATTTAATTCCGATAAAGGATTTATATTTTTCGATTGCTCCTATGTATTCAACAAAGAAAGTAGTATCTTTTTTATTATTTATTTTAGAAAGACACCCCTTATTAATAAGGTAATTTTGGTAACCGGCTGCCATTCCGGAATAATCGGCATTCTCACCATGAAGGAAGGAATACCGCACAGAATAAGTTCCTTCGAAATCAGCTTTCGAATACATCTGAAAACTATTGGAACCAACGATTTCATCCAGAGATATGGAACCGTATTTTAAATATGAGAATCCTGCAAATACATTATTATAGGAATTTGTTACTCCGGATACTTCTGCCGTTATGTCGCCGTAACCGTCTCCTTCCTCAATAATGGCATACCATGCTTTATCTCCGGTCTTTAGTCCAAAAACGGGTAGCTTGACTGCAAGGTTTTCATCAACTTCCGATTTCCATTCATTCATGAAGGTTAATGTCTTATCCTGACTGTAAACTGGAGCATTATATGCCGGAGCTTTCACTTTTCCACTATTCAGATTGATCAGTGCGCCGCTTCCGTCAGGAACAAACATATATCCCTGCTCTTTGCTTCCAGCCGCACCGAAATATTCCAATAGATCGATGTCAATCAAGTAGTAGCCATTTGTGTTATATTCAATTGCTTTCGGATCAATTGTAACTTTGAGGCTATCCTGGTCAAGGGTATAGGTTAGCGGTATCTTAAACCAAGGTTTATCATCTTCTGCTGCCTTACCGTTCTCCGCTGTATCCTTTTCCTTTTCCTCCAGGGTGTAGCCTGCAGTCGTAAAATATCCCGACAGTTCTTCCTTAATATAGTCTTTAGCTCCTGCCTTAATAATGTAGATATTTTGTTTTTCAAGCCCGGGATAGGTTTTCAGATAATCATCCTTTTCAGAACCGGTTAATGTAGACAGGCTGAGCAGAGTATAATTTCTAAATACCTTCTTCGCAGCTTTTTCTTCCATCTGTCCCGTATAATAATTCATACGTTCTTCGCTGATGACATCCGGAATGACCAGCTTTGAGGATGTCTTTCCCAAGGTATATACGACAGTTACACCATTCTCGATATACTGAAGCTCGAACTGCCCTTCTGCAATACTGTCATTATAATTATCCATTTCACTGGACTGAACATTATCGTTATAATACTGAATCGAAAACTGTGATTTCATCAGTTTCTGATAATAGGCAGTTGCACCTGTATCCTCTTGTGCTCCCGGAGGATTGGAATACCATACGTCACCGCTTGATTTAACCCTAACTGCAATATCAGTCTCCGCTTCATCGATATATAATTCCAGAGCATCATTCTCAGCTGCCAGCTTCATGCCCTCCAGCTGTTTTGTGTCATCCGGTATAGCTGCTGCGCCCTGCTGCGTAGTATTAACCGTATCCGAATTCACTTCTTCGGCTTCAGTCCTTCCCGTCTGTTTCTGTACGGAAGTCAGAAGGGTTATAGATAATATAAAGCATATCAGTTTTTTTAAGCTTCTATATTTCATATCCTTTCAGCCTTTCCTTACCGAAATCTGATTTCTTTATAAATGGTGGATGCAAACGTAATCATCTGCTGAATTACACTAAAAAATAACAACCCGATAAAGATAATTATTCCCATGCCGATTATGGTGCAGATACAGGTTAACAGCGTTTTTTTAAAGGAATATTGATGTGTTATCATCGTTCCCAGATAAATCAAGATTCCGACCCACAGATAGCTTACCGTTCCAAAGACATGATAGAAGGTTCCTTCACTGCTGGTAATCATATGACTGAATAACACGAGTGGCAGTCTGATTAAAAAGATCGGGAATAGTGCATACCCTGTTGCTATCATGATATCCCGCAGCTTTCCTTCGCCATCCATTAAAGAGGTAAGGCACCAGCTGGAGACACACCATAGAACATATAACAGCAGTACCGTAATAATATCCACTACCACATTAAGCTCGTCTAATTTATTGAAATTGAATAGAAATCCGGTATTCTGTTTTTCAATCGTAAGAGTCAGAATAGTAAGTACCACGAAGGTCCATGCAGCCGCCAGACTTCCCCTATGTTCCCTCTTCAAATCCCAAAAGCCGTCAAAGGGTCTGACTATCAAATGGAACACATACTTTAATGTTTTGACATAGTACATCGTACTTCATTCACCCACCTTCTGAATTTTCTTACCCAGATAATCATCAGAACGATTACAACCACTGCTATGACAGCAGTCATTATCCTGCCGAAGTTTTTTTCCATTAGAGCTCTCCTGTAATAATAGAAAGCCTTCGTATAATATTTCCTGCTGTTTCCTAATTTAAAGTACTCCATTGCCTTCTTATACTCGCCTTCCTTAAGGTAGGTCTTTCCCAGTCCAATATAAGCAAGCTCACAATTTGCATTCGCTTTTAATACTTCCTGCCATTCCCGGTTAGAGCCTTTAGAATCCCCCTTACTATTCAACTCCAATGCAGAAAGTAAATGCTGACCATACTGCGTAATGTCATACTCAAGAATACTGCCAAGAATGGAATCAAGAACGTAGATTTTATCTGCATTTTCGCTAATCCCAAGGGCTGTGGGATTCTTCATCAAGCCCTCCCTGCTTCCGATTCCGCCAAAGCAGAATAAAGAATTTCCATCGTAATCATAGGCAAAGATTTTTCCTCCTGCGGAGTCAAGGATAAAATAGCAGCCATAATCCGTCGCGCAGACATCGGTGAATACTGACCAGTCTGAATCTGCACTGTTATATAAGTCACCGATAATAGGATAGTTTCCAAGCCTTCGTAATATATCCTTTCCAGTCGGATTAAGCCGCCTGATGGCATCTGCTCCTCCCATATAATCATCTTCCGACAGATTACTTATGGTGACATATAAAAAGTCCTGATTATCAGCAAACATGTTACTGTACTCCGTAGGAACGATCGTCTGCATCCGAGCCTGCTGCTCTTCTGTAGAAAAGTAATTTTTCCAGATGTATTCAAAAGCGCTGACGCTTACCTTTGCTGCTCCCATGAAACCCTGAAACTCCCCGTTCTTGTTAAACTCTACAAGCCCCATGTTAATTCCATAAGCAATTGCATAAATACGTCCTGCATGATCAACTGCAACCTTTGTCGGCTTATACTCCTGCGAAGCGGTAATCAAATCTGTTACAGGGCGACCGATTTCCCTAATAAAGTTGCCGGCGCCGTCATACTCCACGATTCTTCCGTTATCGCTGTCAGCCACATAGATATGTCCCTCATCAGTAACGAATACACCCTGTGGTTTATTCAGCAGATCATCCTTCCCGTCAGCATAGGTAAGTTCCATTAAGACCTCACCACTTGTGGACAGCTTAAGTATTCTTGAGTTATCTGTATCAGCAATATAGATTTCATTCTGATACAGAAACATATCCTTTGGATATGCAAGTGAAGTACCAAATTCCTGACTTGACAGTTTACCTGAATAAAGGTAAGCATTCGGTTGTACTACGTCATCAAGCCAATAATTATAGCTGTAAGTCGTATAAGGAACATCGGCATATACTGTTGCGGTATTCGTATCTGTAAGTATTGCAACGATACAGAGCACCAGCAGAGCGGAAAACATTCTCATCCGTTTTCTTTTTTTATAAAGCATAGTTTCCACTCCTCTCCTATTCCTTAATACCGGAAGATGCCATGGTCTCAATAATATTGCTCTGGCTGATGATAAAAATGGTAATCGGTACAATCATCATAATTACTGCAACGGCTGCTGTGGCTCCAGCTCTTGATATACCTGCTGCCGAGATCTGCGATAAGGCATAGGGCAATGTCTTTAATTGTTCACTGTAGATGTAATTCGAGCCCTGCAGATTCCATAAATCCTGAAAGCAGAAGATAATCAGGGTCAGCCAGGCCGGCTTTACCTGGGGCATACCAATTTTTAAAAATACTGCAAATTCACTGGCGCCATCGATTCTCCCGGCTTCCAGTAAGGAATCCGGTATCTGCTCCATAAACTGCTTCATAAGAAACAATCCCAGAGGTCTTGCAATGGCAGGTATAATCAGCGCCAGGTAGGTATCAAGCCAGCCAATTCTGGACATGATCAGATAATTCGGTATTGCAGTAACCTGTACGGAAAACATGAGCGCCAGAACAATAACGGCGAATATGATTTTACGCCCGGGGAATCTATGCTTTGCCAATGCAAAAGCACAAAGACTTGCTATGATCAGATGCCCTACGGTTCCCGTTATGGTGATAAAAACGGTATTAAAGATATACCTCGAAAAGGGTACCCAGGAGCTTCCCATCAGGACAAATACATCGTGAAAATTATTTAAGGTAGGATTCCTTACAAAGAAGCGGGGAGGAAATACAAACAATTCTTCCAGTGGCTTCAATGAATTACTGATTGCCAGTATCAGCGGCAATACCATAAAGGAACCTAACAGGAGAAGAATAAAGATACTTATGAAATCTCCGCCTCTGGAATGATTCGGTTTTTTTCTTTTTTTTCTTCGAAATAGTGCCATGATCTCATGTCCCTACCTTTCTTAAGAAAAACTGAACCACTTTATTACATAAAATCATTACCATAAACAATAAGGTAGCGATGGCGGAGGCATAGCCCATTTCAAACCGGATGGTGCCATAATCGATCAGGTGAGATACAACCGTATGTGCCGCATAGTTAACACTTGGGAAGCCTGCCAGAGCAGCCAGCTGGTCATGAATTGCAAAGGAAGCTGTAATCGTCATAACCGCACCAAACATAAGCTGCTCCTTCATAGACGGCAGTGTAATAAACCATAGCTCCTGGAAGCGGTTTTTAACACCGTCCACATATCCTGCTTCATAAAGAGAACGGTCAACATTCTGAAGACCCGCTATAAAGGACAGGAAGCCGGTTCCCATGCTCATCCAGAGTACAACTACGATCAGAATAGGCATGATATATTTTCCGTCCTCAAACCAAAGTATGGCTTTAAAGGTGACGCCCAGCTTCATCATCCAGCCATTTGCCAAACCATAGCTGTCACTGGAAAAAATATATTTCCATATGATAAAAGCCTGGCCGGAAATGGTCGGTGCGTAGAAAATCAGGGTCATGACTGCTCTTACCTTGGGTTTTAAGTCATTGATCATCCAGGCGATGAATAACGCCATAAAATATCCGATTGGTCCGGTAATCACCGCGAATAAGAAGGTATTTTTCAGTGCAATCAGAAAGACATCATCTGCGAAGAAAAGATTTATATAATTCTGCCAGCCGATAAATCTGGGTTTTTCCAGAATATTATAGTAGGTAAAGCTCAAACCGATCGACATAGCAACCGGTATCAGATAAAACACTAAAAACAGAATGCAAAAGGGTGCAATAAACAGGTAGGATATCCTATGCTTTTTTATTTCAGCCCAAAGCTGTTTACTCTTCAAGCGGAAATAACCCATGATAAGCGGAAATAATCTCTTATCTTTGGCCGACTGTGCTGCAGCTTGATATTTCATCTTAACGTTTCCTCCCACTTTTAATTACCGACATCCAAACCAAATTCAATACGTTTATTCGTAATCTCATTGTTGATGGTCTTAACGCAATCCTCCAGGGTTTCCCTCGGATCTTCCATATTGTTATAAACAGTATAGAATGCATTCTTAATGTACCGCTCCGTATAGTATCCACCCGGTACCTCAGGCAGCGCTTTCACCCAATTAAGCTGATTGATCAGCTGTTTGTAATCTGTGTTGGACCAGGGCAGGTTATCCAGAGCTTCCATATTGGCAGTAGCAACACGTCCGGAAACACCTAATACATTCTCTATTTCATTACCGTAGTCGGTCTGGGTCTGGGCACTCATCCACCATTTCAGGAACTTCCAGGCATTCTCCTGTTGTTTTGAGGTAGCCATAATAATCGATGCTGATTCCCAGGCTGACACGCTATGGTCTTCCTTACCGGTGGAATCCACATATCCCGGTACGGTCGTAAATCCCCACAGTCCTCTGATTTCAGGTGCAAATACGGATAAATAATTGTAATTTGTGTAATCACCCAAGGCTAAGGGCATCTCTCCCGAACGAAATCTGTTGGCAAAGTCAAAGGTTACAGGTAAATCATAATTAACGTAATTACCAACCCATTGTTGAAAGGCTTCTACTGCTGCTTCAGAATCGAGACCGCTGGACTTACCCCCATCCTTATAATATTGCCCTCCATGCTGGTATAAGAAGGTCGCATAGGTGGTGTAGTCAGGGTAAATACCTACATTCATATTATTCTTCTGAATGACAGCCAGGCATTCATAGAATTCCTCCCAGGTTGTAGGAACCTTTAAACCCAATTCCTTAAAAATATCAGCCCGGTAAAACATCACATGAAAGGACATTGTCTGAGGAAGCGCATAAACACCGTCACCAAGGGTAAACTGCGTCATGGCTTCTTTATGAAACCAGCCTTTTACTTTCTCATAATCCTCAAACTGTGTCAGGTCGACTACAGCCTTTCGCAAGGCATAATTAACGGGTTCCTTGCCAGCTACATTTAATGCAACGTCCGGTCCCTTGCCTGCCAGGGTTGCGGATAATAATACGTCCTTGTTAACTAGCTTAACGTTCACGGCAATTTTGTTCTCAGGAACAAAATAGTTATCTACCAGATTCTTAATTACGGTTGCCTGGTCCCGCCCGCTTCCGGACATACTTGTTACATTTGCACTGTCCGCTAATATCCAGACATCCAGGGCTTTACCGTTATATACTTCTCCAATACTGTCATAGTCCTCAAAAAAGCTGGCTACAAAGGATTTCATCTCATACACAAGCTTTTCCAGGAAATTTGCTTTTGCCTTCGGCAGCTTTTCACCCGGGGTATTAACCAGAATATAATCAATTTCCAGGGGCTGCTCCGTCATCTGAAGTTCCCAGGCACCTAACGCCACAATATTATCCTTGAACGCAGCCCATTGCTTGGCTATCGTTTTCGGTTTCTTGTTCATCGTATCCAATTGAAGCATAAGATTATCAATTGCCGCTGAGCTGCTGCCCTTCGATCCCTGTGAATACTCTTCTAACCGATCTGAAATTTCTTTTATGTTAGAGTACTGAGCCTTTAATATCTCCAAGGCCTCGGGAGTCTTAGTCTCGAGCTGATAATCTCTCAGGGTATCGGGTGAAGATCCAATTACCATCAAAAGCTGTCTGTAGGCCTGATTAAGTTCCGAAATACTTTCATCTGCTATGTTTAGTATTTCTGCCATCTCTTTGCCGAGAGTAACCTCAAGGGTTATCGTATGCTTACCTGCTTCAAGGTAAAACTGATAGGCCTTATCTCCATCGCCAAGTGCACAAATCTGCCAATCATTCTTATAATAAAACTGTAATTCTTCAGCTTCTTTAAAGGGTGTCTGCCCGTCAATCTTTAAAGATCTGGCAACGGTAACACCTGTTTTGATATTCTGTCGGTATTTTACATCAATTTCATATAAGCCACTTTTAGGGACATCCAATTCCCAGCTAAGCCACTGGCCGGAAATTTTCCAATTGTTGCCTCCAATGGTATTCAATCTGATCTTTGAGGCACTATATGGCTCAGTCTTGGGTGATGTGCGGTCTGGAATGGGAAACAAGGTGGAATCTGATTTGTAAATTGCCTCCTCACCTTGAAGCTTTATGGTCGAAACGGAGGCCGGTGTATATCCTGCTGTCGTGCAGGCTGCCACATAATCAGCATATGATGGCAATTCCTTTTCCTGAGTCAGAATTATTTTACCGACAGCCATGGGCTCTTTCGTTGAGACCATACTTATGGTATTCACACCTTTTTGAAAATAAAATTCATAGGCTGAGGTAATATAGCCTTCGCTGTCCTTACAGAAGGTTTCCATCCATTTTGGAGCCTCCTCCTGCTTCGGACGTACATCATTATCTCTGGAATCCTGCTTTATCTCTTCTGAATTGGTCCAATTCCTTGAAAATTCTATGTACCCGGCTCCCTCAAAAGGGATTTCACCATTGATATGGAATTCTCTCTCAATGTTATTGTTTTTTCCTTTGACAGGATAATAAACGATTTTGATATTATAAAAACCTGCTTCCGGTACATTTACTTCCCAGGTAACTTCTCCTTCCTCCAGGGTCAGTACCGTACTTCCCTCAAGGTCTTCATAATTTTCAACCCGTTCAAAGCCTTCTGAGGCAGTTGTAAAATCTCCGCCAGCTATTTCTATCTCCTGAGCAGGATGTTCTGCTGATTTATAGTTGTTAAGATACTCATCATATGAAATCGTGTCATGAATCATTGATAAGAGATCATCACCGGCATCCGTCTGAGTCTGATGGGCTGTCTGTGTCTGATCAGCTGTCTGAGCCTGATCAGCTGACTGTGTCTCTTCCGCTCTAGCCGGAATTGCCTGAAGGTTTGACATTAACCAAACTGCCGTAAACAGAATACTAAATAATTTTCCCAAGCAGCTTTTTTTGAACATTTCCAACCTCTTTCCCGCATATCGTATCGTCTGCGTAACCGCTAAATTATATATATTCCCTTAAATAACCGTTACTTATTTCAGTCCTTCAGGAAGCTGCCATTCCTCTGTAAACGAAATACTTGCTTTCCCGTCTGCATCAAATTCAATCGGCAGCCAGAGATATCTGGAATTTGCCAGATCCTCACTGTTCCAGCGGTCTCCCATATAGACATAGGTCTGCGTTTCTTCGTCTGCTAGAAAGATACAGGTGCTCTGGGAATCAAAGGTAGTATTTTTGGTATCTCCGATACAGGGGTTACCCATGTCCGTCCAATCTCCAAGCATGGAATCCGCCGTAAACATCTTAGCCTGATTTGGACTCCAGCCGGTACAACCGGAGGTCATCATATAATATTTGCCATTTCTTTTGAATACGGCAGGTGCTTCTCTCTGCGCTCCGGGGAAAATACGAATATAATCCTTTCCGTAAACAGCTTCCTTCGGATCAGTTGCCAGGTAGGTATAGGTATCATTTAATTTGGATATGTACAGGGTCAGATTTTCTTCACTGGAATAGATGATATAAGCTGTTCCGTCATCGTCTACGAACAGGTTCATATCTCTTGCCATGCCCTTGCTTTGCGGGAATTTATCTACCTGATCAGCCGGGCAGGTATTCAGGCGGTACCGGTCAATGAATTTAAATGGTCCATAGGGAGAATCACTGACTGCTACTCCTGCTGAAGCTGCAGCATAGCTTGCATCGCTGGTTGCGGTAGGTCCGTCCGCATGAAACCATAATACATACTGTCCTGTCTTTTCACAGTAAAGCAGCTTCGGCCGTTCGATAATGGAAGTTGAGTCATTGATGCAGGTATAAACATTGTCCAGCTGCTCTTTGGTATAATCTCCGTATAACTCTATAAAATATTGTTCGTCCTCCAGCTGCTGTCTGGAAGAAACGTTGCGCATTACTACGCCCTCAAAGGTCCAATTATATAAATCCTCCGAGCTGTAAGCACAGATACCGCCACGGCTGCCATTCGTCTTATCCTCACCGATCCACCACCATTTTTCAACCATTTCGCCGGTTTCTTTATCGATTACAGTGAGCCTTTGAATCTGTCCTCCATGCGCTTGTATCAGAACGTTTTCCGTATCCTTCCATACCTCTCCTGGTCTGAAAGAATTATATACAGGTTTCTTCTCCATGCTTTCATATACCTCCTTCAATTTCGTATAAGCATTCTTATAATCATCCCCGGCTGCATTTGTCTGACTTAGGAGCTCCTTTGCTTCTGCCAGGGCTGCCTGATATTTTTCGATCGATTTGGTTGTGTAGACATTGGATGCAGTTTCACTTAATGCTTCTGTATTAATCAGGCAGGTCAGGAGCTGATTATTATACTCCGGAACTTTTCGAATAATGATATAGCTCAAAATCGGGTCTTTCATTACCTCATCACCGCTTTTTGGGTTGTAAACCAAAAGATTAAGTACCCCATCTGTAACCTGCTTTGTAAATACAGCTTCCGTTAATTGATATTTAAGAATTTTCTGATCCTTAATCATTATTTCATCTTCGGCCTTTACTGAGATCGGTCTTGCGCTGAAGGGATCATAAAATCCACAGGTCACTTCATATTCTCCTTCGGGAACGGAAAAATCATAGTAAAACCCAGTTTCCTCAGGATTGATCTTCGTATTTTCAGCGATTACCCATTTGGATGCATTCTTATCTGCGCTGGAGACATCTCCCGCAGCTGAATAATAAGGCTGCTTTATATATCCCCAATTTATTCCGGTACCTGCATCTGAGCCGAATTCCTGATCAGTGACCGACTGATACAACCCCAGATGATCGCCCTCAGTTACAGTGGTTACATTTTCAGTCGCACAGTTTACAAAATATAAAATCATATCATTATTAACCAGCTCTTCCTGAGTCAGCTCCATGGCTGCAGTATCAGAGGCGGTTTGGTTATCCGGAGTTACAGGTACAGGCTCTTCCAGTTCATCTACTTTGACAGTTCCTTCCCTGGAACATGAAGTCAACACCAGTATCAGGCAGCATACTGTAGCATACTTAATACACTTTTTTAACATAATTGGTAATCCTTACCTTTCGTAAATTCATCTACATTATGTCACAAACTTTCTATTATTGCAATCGATTTCAATTATAAATAATGACGATACTATTTGTGCATTTTACACAATTTATTTTAAGTGCAATCGTTTGCAATTCTCATATATGTCAATTTTCGACACGTAGAACATCCCTACTTTCTTAGAAGTCTCCCAACCTTAGTGCCCTTCTTTTCAGATAACCAGCTCATTAATTAACCGGTTGTTTTTGTAATATACCGGTATTTACTGCGTCTAATGCTTCCGAGTATACTACCCACAATACGAAACATTATGAAGCAAATATGTTCTATGAAATTAATAAGAGCAGCTGCCAATTAACTGATTGTTAATTTGACAACTGCTCTTATTATTTAAGCCAAGCAATAATATTTGCCCTATGGTATTGTTTCTCAGGTTACCCCAAAATGAACACTTCACAACTATGTAGCTTAGTAGACGACAAACTCCAGGTTAATAAATGAGATCCCTGAGGTACTATTAATCAGCTATATCAGATCCTTCCTTTTAGTAAATCAGAATCTAGCAATCTTGGTTTCTCACAGGTAGTTTCTAATGGAATAAATTCTTTTTTCTCCTGGCTTTCATGGATTGCAACCATAATATTTAGCACATGGCAGGCGAGTTCTCCATTTGCCCGATTATCTTTTCTACCCTGTAAAATGCAATTCGCCATATCCGATATGCCAGCTCCGCGACTATTCATACTATAAATACTTGTAAGCGGAAGCTTCTCGAATTGAGATGAAAAATACTGTTTAAGCAATACCTCTCCATCAAAGCAGTTAGGGTCAGGTACAATAAGGCTTCCCCTTGTACCATGCACTTCTATTCTGGGCAGCATAGATCCCCAGGTATCAAAGCTTGTAATAATATTTCCGATAGCACCGTTTTTAAATTTCAGTAATCCTGTTACGTGTGTAGGTACTTCTACTTGAATAGCGTTACCAAATTTCTTCTTACTGGTAATGATTCTCTCAGGAAAGGATATCTGGTTCATTCCTACTACTTCACTAACCGGACCGATCATAGCCACCAGTGCCGTCAGATAATAAGGTCCCATATCAAACATAGGCCCTCCGCCTGACTGATAGTAGAATTCAGGATCCGGGTGCCAGCTTTCATGTCCGTGACACATCATATAAGCATTGGCACTTATTACCTCTCCTATCAGTCCGTCCTCAATCGCTTTGATACAAGTTTGAATTCCGGCACCCAGAAAAGTATCCGGCGCACCTCCCAGCAATAGGTTCTTGCTCTTTG
Source organism: Mobilitalea sp. (assembly GCA_035564175.1). Classification (GTDB taxonomy): domain Bacteria; phylum Bacillota; class Clostridia; order Lachnospirales; family Lachnospiraceae; genus Mobilitalea. The sequence continues at coordinate 12,092 of DATMUM010000055.1, read as the reverse complement.
CCAAAGCTACTAATTCTTTCCCCTCTTCCAAGTTCAAAGAAAGCGGTTTTTCTACATAAACATGCTTACCCGCCAACAAAGCATCTTTGCATATTTTATAATGGTTTTTTGGTGTTGTCAGATTTAATATAATCTGTACCTCTTTGCTGTTTATCATTTCGTCATATGATAAGATATGTTTTACGTTGAATTTTTCTGCCGCTTCTTTTGTTCTTTCTTCCATCAAATCGCAAATCGCATAAAGATTTACGTTTACAAATAAATTATTTATATTTTCCATATAAATAGAGCTGATATTACCACAGCCAATAATTCCAACATTTGCTTTATTCATTATCAACTTCTCCTTATCATCAATTTAGTTTAGTTATTATAGCTTTTGTTATTACAGTTTTCGTTTGTTTCAGGCCAAAATCATCTTGCTGCCCATAATAATCCGCGTTTCATAATTTCATATGCTTCCGGAATATTAAAGATATCTGCATGATGTCCCAAAGAAGTGTAAAATACTTTTCCTTCTCCCCACATCTTCGTATAGACAACAGGCATATTTACCTTCCCATTCGTTGCATGTGGTCCATCTATGACCGGAAATGTTGTAGTTGCATATACTTTAACAGCCGGATCCACATGCAGGTAATATTGTTCGGAACAAACTTTAAAATCTTTTAACCCCTTTGTAAAATAGTCATCATTTGATACATGAACCATATACTCTACACCATCGTTGCCCGGATGTGCTACCCACTGGGAACCGGTCATAAACTGCCACTCGACATTATCCCGAAAAGAATCACACATGCCACCATGGCATCCAGCAATTCCGGTTCCGCCTGATACAGCTTCACATACATTTCTTACATACTGTCCATCAATCGTTCCCATCGTCCAAACCGGGACAATCAAATCGTACTCCTTTAATTTACCGGCATCAGCAAGGCAGTCGAGGTTATCATATAACTCAACGTCAAATCCGCCTTCTACCAGAATCTTCTTGAAAATCCCTGAAACCAGGACCGGTTCATGTCCGTCCCATCCACCTTGAAATATTAGAGCTCTTTTCATTTTGTACCTCCCAATTTAATATATTATTACATCAGTACCTTCTATTGATAAATCAAGCATACCATTTTTCATAAAATATAAAAGAAAAGAGGCGTAAAAAACTGGACATATTTTTACCTTTCATTTATACTTTTATAAGAAAGTAAATATGAGTACTTATCCTGGTTATTTCAATTCATTATCAACAGCGAAGTATCGATATCGATATGTTGCTAAAAGTTTTACCTGGCATAAAACCAATTTATAAATGCCAATGAAAATACCAATTTAATTACCAACTTGAACGCTAACATGAATACCAATTTATATGCCAATTTGAATATAAACTTTAATGCAAATTGAATACCAAATAGAAGGCAAATTAAAATAAGAAGAAAGAAGCGTGTGATTAAGTGAAGATTTTCTATGAACGGAAGGGTTTGCAGTTTCATGTGTTTCAAGGTGAAAATCTGACCTTTCCTTCTCATTTACATAAAGAAATAGAATTTGTGATGTGTCTGGAGGGGGAGCTCGAGGTTAGTTGCAATGAAAAATTGGAAGTGATGAAGCCCTATGATTTCATGCTAGCTTTTCCTAATACAGTTCATTCCTATAATGCCGCATCAGCCAATAGGTTTATTTTAGGTATTGTAGCAACGGATTACCTGCCGCTTTTTAAGGATTATTTCCTTCATGAACCCGAAACACCTTTTATAAAAAGCGAGAACACTCATTTATTCCGAAACTATGTAATTTTGCTTTCAGACGAATATGAGAAAGACAGAAACAAGGAAATTATGGTAGGCTACATGCATCTGATCCTGGCATTCGCTGTAAAGGAATTAGTTCTGCTTTCCAAAAAGCAGCCTAAATATGATGATATTCTGCCTAACTTGTTACTTTATTTAGATGATAACTTTAAAAATAATTTATCACTCGAGGATCTTGCATCACATTTTGGATTGAATTCTTCCTATTTATCGCGTCTATTATCTACCAGGTTAAATTGTACTTTTACCCATTATCTGCAGGAGCTTCGCATTGAATATGCTAAATACCTGTTAAACACGAGTACCTTGTCCATCACTCAAATAGCCTTTGAAAGTGGTTTTTCCACTCAGCGTTCCTTTAACCGTACCTTTAGCGAAATAGTAAAAATTCCTCCCAGAGAATACAAAGCGAAATCAACAAAATAAATCGAAGTGACTGTTAACTTTCTACTCAATTGATTTTATAGAACTTGGAGCTCCTGCTTAATAGGGGGCACAATGTTGTAAAGGTGTATAACGGCGGAAAGGCTATTAAGAAGACCTTCGAAGAAATCAATGAAAATCTTTACAGCAGCGGATGGAAGTCTCAGTTTATGTCAGGACTGATGATGCCGATTATGAATTTTAAAAAGGCGGATTTTATGCAGAGCTCTATAACAGTCAGTTTGAACAGGTGTCATAAATAGAAATTGAGGTATCATATGTCACACCACTGACTTTCCTATAACAACAGGCCTGTATCCTTATAGCGGATACAGGCCTGTTGTTAAATTGTTAAATTATTCCTTATTGCTAGAAATACACCATATTCTTGCTTATATTACACGAATATCTTTGATCTCATTTATCAAAAAACATCATAGTTCAAAGCTGCATCAAAAATATATTTACAACCCTCATTCAAATTGAGCTTCTTTATATTATTCTTATACTTTATGCAGCAATCATCCTTATGTTTTGAATAGATAACCGCTTTTTCGATTTCTCCATCCTTCCATGAAATATATGCTGTTCTGTCACCACGCAAGCAAATGCCCCTGATTTCCCCTTCCTTCCAATCATCCGGAAGTGCCAGCAGTAGTTGAATCAGATTATCCTGACTTTGGACGAGCATTTCGCAAATTGCGGCAGTATTACCAGTATTTCCGTCAAGCTCCCAGGTCCCACCCCATATTTCCTCTTTTTCTCCCATAGCTTTGTAGCAGTGGTTATATCATTTCTTACTACAACATAACCTCGTCATGTTCCACTTTTTTAAATTTATTAACCTCATCGTTCAGCTTGCTGACGATTACCCGGTTGTGAGCAGCTTCTTCAGTTATCGTGGAAATGGAATTCAGCAATATGTTCGTATCTTCATTCGATTGAATTACAACACCCACGCTTTCGCCGACAGCCATTGTGATTTCCTGTATTCCGCTAGCCATATCAGTTGCTATTTCTCTTAAATCCCGTGATTTAGTACTAAAGCGGTCCAGCATATCATGAATAGAATCTGCATCCTGCTTGTAGGTGTTTGCAATGTCTACAAATCCATCATAATCAGACAAAACCTTTTCTGTGATATAGGTTATTATCTTACTGGCATTTCTAACAAGCTCATCCACGGCTTCCGTCACCAGGGTATTAATGTTTTGAATATCACTGGCTGTTGATTTCGTTCTATCGGCCAGTTTTCGTATTTCATCCGCTAACACGGCAAACCCCAGACCGGCACTTCCTGCTCTTGCCGCTTCGATCGAAGCATTGAGAGCCAGCAGATTTGTCTGGATAGAAATGCCTAAAATATCCGAAGTAAGCTCATTGATTCTTGTAACAGAACCGCTTTTCTCAATAGAAGCAGACATGGTTTTCCCGATGTTCTGTATAATCTCCTCAGTCTGCTCCTTACTCTGGTTTGACCTAGCTCGGATTTTATCTGCACGTTCCGCAATATTTCCTACATAAACTGAATTTGACTTTGCATCATCCGCAATTGTATTGGCTGCCATAAGAACCTCCTGGGCACCTTGATCGATGGTCTGTAATGTACTGCTGACCTCCTCCATACCTGCAGATAGTTCATTTAATGCTGCCGAAACACTGGAGGTGGAATCCTTGCACTCCAGGATATGACTGCTTATGGTCTCAGTGGAGTTATGTATTGTATTGGAGCCTGCTTTGATTGATATCATAGCATGCTGCAGGGTTTCTAAAAACTGATTGATGCCTTTCGCAATCTGTCCCACTTCATCCTCACCGCTGCATTCAATCCGAACCGTCAAATCCCCCTCGTTTACTTCCATCTTATGAATAATTTCACGCAAACTCCGGTTTACCGTTTTCAACGGTATACTTATGGTTTTCAGGGAAAGATAGAACGCCATAGCAGCCGATATGATAAAAATAACAGCCATTATCCAGATGATGATGGTTGATCTGGTAACTCTGGAATGTATGAGATCTGTTTCATGATGAATACTGCTATCCAATACCTTTTGAAAACTTTTTTCCGAAAGGAGCATTGAATTTGTTAAGGTTTCAAAAGCTTTGCAGCCCTCTTTGGCTGATGTCCTGTCATCATTACTGATGAATTTAGCTATCACGTCAGCCTGTTTGAGATATGCCTCCATATCGGACTGATAAGGAGCATAGGCATCACGAAGAGCACTGTTCATTGCTTTTGTAGAAAACTCGTCACATATTTTAGCGATTTCGGAGATAATGACCGTTGTCTGATCCACCATATCAGGGATCGTCTGGGGTGCAGCTTCTGCAGTACCGCTTCCAGCATCTGATAGATAGGTCTGAAGCGACAGATTAATCTGATCAATATTCTTAGCCAGCTTCACCTGTTTATATTCCAGGTTGACAAAGGAATCCGAGATCAAGTTGGTTGACAGCTGCACCTGAGAGTTGGTTACTCCGCTTAATACAGTATTCAATATAAAAAGTAACGTAAGTAAAATCAGGATAAATAAAATGCGATTTACGATTGATTTACGCATGGTAATCCCCCTTTTAATTTTATTTTCCGGTATTATACAGGCTATAAGCATCAAACTTTGGTTCGTACCTCTTCCATATTTTTCAATCAAAGAAACAGCTTCCCAGTACATTGTTTTGCAAATAACTAGACTGAGTACGTAGGATAAACTTTCAGAGGTGATACCCAAAAAACACAGGCGTAGCGGGCTACGCCGAGGCTTTTTGGATGTTGCATCTGGAAGTTTAGACAAGTAATCGGTCTAGTTAATCTGAAAACGATGTACTAGTTAAAAATCTGACTCTGAAGCTGTTCTTAAGTCATTGATATCGTAGTTAAATCCTACAACAGTGATATTAATAATTACATTTTCATTGATCTTATTTATCCTTCTGCTCCGGTTCTTGTTTAAAAATTATTTTGAAAATCGGGTAGAATACCCAGAACGAAATAGCACAATTTATAATCATGGTAATAATATCAGCCAAGGTCTCGCCGAAGGAACCCATTCCCCAGCTTTTCATAAGCAGCTGGTAAATCGGTGCTTTATAAAGTCCCTGAAGAGCAGCCGCACCGATTGATATTATTATGTAAGCAATTACATACCAGAAAGCAGCCTTCCATATGTTTCCCTTCGATTTGAAGGTTATGTTACGCTGAGCGAAAAAATTAATGATCTGTGCTATTCCCAAGGTGATCTGAACAGCCAGAAAATATGCAAGTCCACCGCCCCCGCCGGATGAAATGGAACCAGCGGAATAGTTAAATACATAATAATCACTTCCATCAAGATTATGTCCTACCTGAAATATCTGAAAGTTAGTATCAACCAAGGTTGTATGTACAAATACTTCTTTTAATAATGGCATTAACAGCATTTGTAATACCGTTATTCCATTGCTGAGCATAAAGAATACCAAAAATTGTGCCATATCAGGATGTTTATCCTTGAATTTGCCCCAGATGCCCTTAACTCCGGCAAATGTTTTACTATCATTAGCCATAAAATTCCTCCTTTGCCGTTTTAAATTCAATTCATTGCCTTTACTGCTTTTATCATCTTTTTTCTTTCTTTTAATATATCATGCAGACCTTTAAAAAAATGTCCGTTTGCAATCGTCAATACACCGTCAAGCATTGGCATGTTGACTAATCCGCCTGTCAATCTGGCAATCCCGCGAAATGGCATATGATAAATTGACATCATGATAAGATTAGCCGTATCTCTTTTACCGATCTTTTTAAGAAACCAATATGCAAAATTGATCCCATGAAATGCAAATCTCGCAAATTTTCCTTTCGCATATTGACATTGTGCAATCGTATCGTTATAACCAAGTGGACGTTTTTTATCCCAATACGCATCCGGGACATTATGTCCAAGCAGTTTTTCAAACTCATCCGTACTGATATTGGAGATTCTTCCCGAATAATAAGAAGGCAGAAGTTGCCTATCATAGGGCAGCGGTGCCGTAGAACCCTGCAAAATAAGGGTATCTGTCAATCTGATATCCGTACAGGATGCTCCAATCATAATTTCATATTCTGCAGCTTCAATTTCCCAGCTGTTAGTTTTCACGTTATAATAGCGAAAGGTCTTATCATCAAAGGGTATTGTTACTGTTTTTACCTCGCCTGGATTTAGAAAAATCTTTGCAAAGCCTTTTAATTCCTTTTTCGGTCTGAAGATATCTTTAGATTTACAGTTCACATAAAGCTGCACTATTTCACCACCGTTTACTTTTCCTGCATTTTTCAACTGAAAGGTAACCTTATCTCTGTCAACCTGAAGCTCCGAGTATTCAAATGTCGTATAGCTGAGACCATATCCAAAGGGGAAAAGAACAGGTATACTTGATGTATCATAATAACGGTAACCTATGTATAAGCTTTCCCGGTATTCTACACTGACTTCCCTACCCGGGAAATAATGATAGGAAGGAGTATCCTCATAACTGATCGGATAGGTTTCTGCCAGCTTACCTGACGGATTTACCTTACCGGTTAGTATCCTGAGCATGGCACTTGCTCCTGCCTGCCCTCCCAAGTATCCATGCAATAATCCCTTTACTTTACTGATCCAGTGCATTTCAATAGCCGAGCCGCAAGATAGGATTACAATAATATTAGGATTTACCTCATATATTGCATTCAGCAGATTAATCTGGTTTTGGGGAATTTCCATGTTCTGTCTGTCAAGTCCTTCTACTTCCGTAACTTCATCCAGTCCCAGATATAAAAGCACTACATCTGCTTTCTCAGCCAGGCTGCATGCTCTGTCTGCCAAAGCCTTGCTTTTCTTACCATAACGATGAAAGCCGGGTTCAAATCCGATGCAGTTTATCCCCGATTGATCGAGGCAGTTAACCGTATTATCAAGATTTGTTGGATTTACAACCGAGGAACCTGCTCCCTGGTATCGTGCACTTTTTGCGAAATCACCAATGACTGCGACTCTGTCATTATTATGAAGAGGAAGTATATTGGCTTCATTCTTAAGCAGTACAATGGATTCCTCCGCAGCTTTTCCGGCAGCTTTGTGATGTTCCTCCACACTAAATTTCTTTTGCGGCCATTGAAATACTTCTCCTGTTGTAAAAATCAAATCCAGCAGCCGGTCGACGCATTGGTCTAAAACTTCTTCTTTTATCATCCCGCTTTGGACAGCGCGGATGATCTCTTCATTCGTCTCTCCCGCTGTTGTCGGCATCTCCAGTTCATTACCGGCACACAGTCCTGCTATTCTGTCATTGCTTCCGCCCCAATCCGTAATGACACATCCCTCATACATCCATTCCTTACGAAGAATATCCATCAAATGCATATTTTCATTGGTATAGGTACCATTCAGTTTATTATAGGAGGACATGATAGCCTTTGTATTACCTTCCTTCACTGCTATTTCAAAAGCAGTCAGATAGATTTCCCTCAGTGTCCTTTCATCAACTATCGTATCAATGGACATTCGTCTCTCTTCCTGATTATTCGCACAGAAATGCTTTACGCAGGCTGATATCCCCTTTGACTGAATACCCCTGATATATGCGGCCGCCATTTTACCTGCCAGATATGGGTCTTCGCTGAAATATTCAAAGTTTCTACCACATAACGGGTCTCGTTTCATATTCACACCGGGTCCCAGAACGACATTTACCTTCTGGTTAACAGCTTCTTCACCCAGATATTCTCCAATCAGTTCTCCTAATTCTTCGTTCCAGCTGTTGGCAACGGTCGCAGCTGTCGGAAAACAGGTTGCGGGATTACTGGGATTAAGTCCCAGATGATCAGCTGCTGCCGCCTGCTTCCTGATACCGTGAGGTCCATCTGCAAGAAAAATACTGTCAATCTCATGCTTCTTAATATCCTGGGTCTGCCAGAAATCTTTTCCTGACATTAACGATGCCTTTTCTTCTAACGTCATTTTTTCAATTAGCTTTTTATATTTCATATTTGAATTCTTCTATCTCCTCAGCTATGCTGCTATCTTTATTTCCGGGTAACAATGAAACTGTTTATTTAAATATGGCAAAACAAGATATCTTTTTTCTTACACTGCCCTATGTGAAAGTACTTAAATTACTTTACTGAAAAATAATTACATCATAACCATCATAACCAGCATGGCGATCATCAGTAACAACAGTACAACGGTCGGTATTCCGATCTTGCTGCCTTTACGGAATGTAAGCAGCTTGGTCAGACAGAACACGATCACACCACAAGCCACACCGAAGGCAAGATTTGTGAGCGCAACCGATGCGATAACCGTTATGATAGCCGGTATCCAGTCCGTAATATCTTTCCAGTTCACATTTTTCAGCGCACGCAGCATGGAAAGTCCAACGCATACCATGACCGCATCCGCGATACCGAAGGATGCGCCCTGCATTAAGTAAACGAAACCGCCGTTGCCGTATGCATTGTAATTCCATTGATTCATGCTGCCTACCGGATATGTAATTGTTGCAAACAGTACTGGGAATGCCATAATGAACAGTGAAATCAGGAAGCCGAGGCTTGCCACAACGGGTACGAGGCCGGATTTGCCATTATCCTCAGTGGCAGCCACGGAGGTCTTGCTGATGGTCACACCACCAACGCCGAAGAACGGCGCAATCACATTCATGCCTGCATTGCAGAGCAGAGCCTTACGAATACCCTTCTGACTATCAAAGTCCACCTTCCCTGCCTCATTCGCGTCACGGTTCAGCGCATCCTTGGCAGCAAGTATTGTGCCTTCTGCATCATACATACCCATGATTACGTAACCTAGTACACCACTAACGACCAGCATCACAGTGTTGCCGGTATAGGCAGAGAAGTCTGCACCCTTCGTGAAAACCTGACCAAAAGCCCGCAGGGATTCCCTTTCTTTTTAGGTTCTGCAGTCTCCGTTTGTGTTAATACGTTATCTTCCATTGATTTTTTCTCCATAAAATAATATATTCCGATTTAAAATGTCAACCGCCCCAGAACACGCTGAAACGGTTGACATTCTATATCTTAAATTAGTGAACGCGATTAGCCTGGAAATCCTCCCATTTTTGCTTCAGAAGGAGTAAAATCGAACAAAGTGCCGTCCAGTGATAGACCTGTGCCAGTCAGATCATAGGTTGTCTTCGTTGTAGGAGGGAAGCCTCCACCCATGCTAGCACCCTTCGCAACGGTCAGCGTCTTGCCATCAAGAACACTAGCGCTTGCATCCGTCTGCTTCGAAGTGAAAGTTATCGCGGTACCTTCCCCATAAGTATTCAGGTTGTCAAGTGTTTCAATCACACCTGCCGTAGTATACGTACCGCTCTCACGGAGGATAACAACGCTGTTGACGGAAGCAGTCAGCTCGTAGATATTATTGCCGCCAGCATCAAGGCCAAGTGTTATAGCAAGACTGTAATCACCACAGGTTGCAGATGCTGAAGTATCATACTTGGTTGCAAACTCGGTCGCAGCTGTTGTAGTAGCCATATAAGCTGTTGAAGAAGCGTCCTTTATTTGATCGCCGTCACCTACAGCAGTAACCGTTACTGTGTATTTCTTGCTGGAATCCAGCTTGGTTGTACCAGTTACTGTACTGTTATTGAACGTGTAGGCTTTATTTGGGCCGTTAACTGTATTGGTATACGAGAAATCATCCATGTCGATCGTTTCAACAGACGTGGTTCCGTCCATGATCTCGAATTTCATTTTTGCCGGCATACCTGTCACGGTAAGGCAGCTCAGATAGTAGCTGCTTGGTGCGGTGATCTCCATATAGCCATCGCTATTGATTTGGGCTGTAAAGCCCGAAGGCGTTGCCAGCGTGCCACCCATTGTGAACTCAAACAGAGCGGGTTCAGGATTGGTCAGCTTATCGTTGGATGCAGCCATCGCCTGCACGATGTAATGGCCAAGCGGAATCTTATCCATAGTCAGGACATTGCCGACCGTCATGGCTGAGGATGAATATTCACGGAATACAACCGTACCCGTTACCTTACCGTCATTGTCGTTATCAGCAAGACCGGTGCAGGAACCTGACTGTTCAGACCAGATATAGCAGGTGCTTCCGTCTGTTTTGGTCATCGAAACGGCACCGTTAACACTTTGCAGTGCCTTTCCTGTGGTGTCATTCAGAACCTTGCTAACGCCAACCAGATAAGTTTCGGCATTGGCAACAGCATCGAACGAGAACGTTCCGTCTGTTGTATTAAAGGTAAAATTAGCAGGTGCAGTGCTACTGCTGCTGTTGCTATTGCTGCAGGCAGCCAGAGTAGACATCGTTCCAACGCACATGGCCAGCGCCATCGCGCAGAACATAGCTTTATTAAACTTTTTCATATTATCATTTCTCCTTGATCAAGATAATCAGATTTTACCGGGAGCGGGATTGCTCCCGGTAAACCGAAGTTAAGATTATGCGTTTTTCTTCTTCATACCGGGCAGAGCCACTGCGAACAGTGCGATCAAAATGCCGAGCAGAAGGACAGCATCACCAGCGATGATAATTATCATAGGCAGTACTTTATTTGGAGTAACCGTAGTAACTGCATTCAGCTTATCAATGTTATGGCTGTACTGATATAATGCGTTCCGACTAATGTCATGAAGCATATACTTAGTATAATTTGAAGCACCTGTGCCATCTGTACCAATGGTGGCGTAAGCCGTGTTAGCTGACAGATCGCCGCTTCCCAGAATACCGCCATGGGAGGCCATCGTCCAGAAGGAATAGTTATTGTAAACGTCGCTGGCTGAACCGTCACCGTCGGTGATCAAGAAGCCGTTCCAACCCCACTCATCACGGGTCATGGTGATATAGAAGCCTGTGTGGGCCCAAGCCATACCCATGCTGTTCAGTGAACCCATGATACCGTCTGCATCAAAAAACTTACAGCAGATCTCGTAAGGCTTTGCATAAATCTCACGGATAGACATTTCGTCTGCCCATGTCTCAACGCCGCCACGGTTCGTATCAGAATCGTTCAGAGCGTAATGTTTAATGAATACATGCATACCGGTGGATTGCAGACCCTGCACGACATGACCGCCAATGATGCCGGCGATTAAGCCGTCTTCGGAGTAATATTCAAAGTCACGGCCGCCGAAAGGCGTTCTGTGAGTATTCATAGCAGGTGCATAGCAGCTAGGCGTATTATTCAGGAGGTCCTGATGACCGTAAGCCACGCCTTCTTCCTCTGCAAGTTCCGTATTCCAGGTAGCAGCAATGATAACTGCGCATGGCCACCAGGTACAGTCTGCATTCTGTGCGTTACCAGCTTCGCCAGGTCCATCAACTGCAAGAGCGAACTTCTTGCCGACAGAATCAGCGCCATAGGTATGCCAGCCGTTCTCACCCATCAGATCATCAGCTTCCTTGAAGGTAAGCTCGTTGGCTAACTTATCCCAACGTGTGGTATCGGAGGAAGGGACGCCAGCCATGTGTTCACACTGCAGCTTGGTTGCGGTGCCTTCGGCACTTGCAGCTTCCTGCGTGTCATAGATCTTAACGTAACCGTCAGTATCCTTAACAGTTTCACCTTTGGAATCGAGTGCTACATAGTAGGTCGCTCCCCAAGAAATATCAACGCCGCTCTTTGCCTTGAGATAGCTTTCATCGGACGACAGCAAGCCATCGCGCGTATACTTTTCATTAACATATGCGTCGTTGCCGTAACCGTACAATGTCTTTGAGGTATTGCCATCCCCAAATGTTATGCCGCTTGCCAGGATGGTACCATAGTTGTAGGCCATACCTTCTGAAAGACCATCAGAACCTTCAAGGCTCTTAGGTGTTGTTTCGATAGCCTTTTGAACGATGTCTGCCGCTTTTCTCT
>DATMUM010000054.1:0-11507 GCA_035564175.1 Mobilitalea sp. | reverse complement strand
GATATCCCTTTGAATGAATACGGTATTAAGCAGGCAATCGCATGCGGTAATGTGATCAAAGATGAGAATTTCAAAGCAGTTATCACCAGTCCTCTGATCCGAGCGAAGAAGACAGCAGAAATCATTGCTGAGAATATAGCGGTAGATCAGGTAATCATAGAAGAAGGCATCACAGAAAGGGATTTTTCCAAGGTATCCGGAATGACCCCGAAGGAAAGGGAAGCGTTTTATGCCTCCGGAGAAGAGGATGATAAAGAGCCTTGGGATGACTTATGCAGACGAATGCTATCCAATATAAAGAAGTATGCAGAGAAATTCAAAAATCACAATATTGTCATGGTTTCCCATGGTGCATCCATCAATTGTGTATTATCCGTCCTGAGTCAGGGAATTACCGGAACGGGTAAAATAATATTGAAGAATGCGTGCATCAATATACTAGAATATGAGAATGATAAGTTAACCTTGGGCCAATATAATCTGTCCCCTGAGGAATATCAAGCATTAAAAATGAAATAGTCGTCGGAAATAGCAAGTATCGGTAATTGAACTTCGAGGGAAGTAATTTCACCGATGCTTTTTTAGCTCATTAAAAGTTCATCTTATGAGATTAAAAACGCTCCGTGTGGATACGCACTCATCGCAAAACGTAAATAAAATTTACGTTGGTATTATGTCAGCAAAGCTGACCGCGCTCGGTACGAGAGTTTACCAAGGCAAACTCTTTGTTAATGTATAAAGATATGCATAAATAGCCTTTTTAATGAATGTTTAATTAATAATTAATGAATGTTTTTGATGGACAACTTGAAAAAAATGGAGCAATATTATATTATAATTACAAAACATTCAGATACTGGATATCGGGCTTTTAAGACTAGTACAACGTTTCATAAATAACTAGACGTTTAACTTGTCTGAATTTCCATATGCAATATTCAAAAAGCCTCGCCGCAGCCCCACTGCGACTACGTTTTTTGAACATCGCCTATGTAAATCCATCCTGCGTTAAACATCCAGTTATTTAATGAACGTTGTACTAGGTTAAAATACTGCCGACAGTATAGAACAATAAAACATGATAGAATAGTTTTTTAAACCGGAGGTAGGTAATGAGGAAGAAAAACAACAAAAATTATACCATGTACTGGATGGCCGGTATCAGCGCTATTTTGACAATACCGATTTCAGTAATCATCATCAGCAAGACAGAAGCAGGCAATTTAATAAAAACTGCCATGATAATGGCTGTTTTCTTAGCACTTTTCCTTGCGATCCTGCTGCTATACAAGAATATATTCAGGGTTACTGTACAGGAGATAACACAGGAAGAAAAAGTAACAGAATTGGACCGGCTTTATTATCTGTTGGAGGATTACAGTAAAAAATATAATAACCTTCAGTTAAGAAAAAGCATTGCCGCTGCAATAGAGCAGATCCAAAGGTTTAAAAGACGTAAGAATGTTATGCTGCAGGTCGCAGGTGATACGCTGGACTCGTCGGACGGTGGTACATTGGGGGAGCTGGTCCAGGCAGTGGAAGATGCTTTAGCTATGAATATAGGAAAACTTGTTAACAGGATAGAAATATTCGATGATCAGGGTATATTCGAGGTAATAAAACAGAATTTAAGCGATATCGAAGGACTGCTGAATAAGAACAATCAGATTCTCATGGAATTTGAAACTCTGATTGCTGAAACCTCCCGAATGGGTGAGGTACAGCAGGATAAGGATATCAGTAAACTGAGGGATGTGGTAAATGCGATGCAGAGCCTGCGCACAGACCAGCAGGATGAAATCGGTACATTAGCGAAAAAATATGAGAAGGTGAGGGAAAATAATGAATAGAGGGAATATGGCAAAATTTGCCGGTGGCATTGTAATAGTATTTATTTTCGTACTGATCGTTGTAACATTTTTAAGTAAGGCATTTAACGGAACGGATACAAATAAGAACGGAATGGAAGCTTATAACGGCAAAAGTTTAAATGAGAAGCTGGATTATCTGACAAGCAATATTAAGGTTGATACCAATAGTCCCAGAAAAGCCTCAATTGAATTAACTACTCCGTCCCTATATGATGAATTACCGGAGATTGAAAAGTATCCTTTCGTCGTAGAGGGGACAGGAGATATCAATGTTGAGATCTTTGCCAGCCCGGAAAAGTCAGGAAAGAACAAAGATGGCTGGATCAACGAGGTGGCAAAAGACTTCAATTCCCAAGGCTATACTGTGAATGGAAAGACTGTTTCTGTCTCCATCCGTAGCATCGCTTCCGGTCTCGGTGCAGATTATATTATTTCCGGCAAATATTTACCGGATGCATTTACCCCTTCCTCGCAGTTATGGGGCAATCTGATCAATGCCCAGGGCGGTAATGTTACGGTCGAAGCTAATAGGCTGGTAGGTAATGTAGCCGGCATTCTTGTAAATGAGGATACAAAGAATAAGCTGGTGAGCAATTACGGGAAAGCTGACATGCAGGCTGTACTAAAAGCAGTTGAGAAGAATGAGATGGTTATGGGTTATACCAATCCTCAGGCAAGCTCTACGGGTCTGAATTTCTTGCTTAGTACGTTAAATTATTATGATCCTTCGAATTTATTAAGTGACAAAGCGAAAAATGGTTTTACAACTTTTCAAAATAATGTTCCATACGTTGCATATACCACCATGCAGATGAGAGAAAGTGCTACCTCCGGCAAATTGGATGGTATGGTTATGGAATATCAGACTTATGTTAATGATGAAGAGCTGTCAAAGTATGAATTCATACCCTTTGGCATCCGACATGATAATCCTTTATATGAAGTAGGAACCTTGAGTGATGATAAAAAAGCCGCATTAGATAAATTCACAGAGTTCTGTCTGAATGACAGCTCTCAGAAACTGGCTTCTGATTATGGCTTTAACGGATTAGACAGCTACCAGAGCGAGAAATATGATACCGATGGCGGAACCGTTTTGCAGGCACAGCAGTTATGGAAAGAGAATAAGGATACCGGTAAGGATATTATCGCGGTATTTGTAGCTGATATCAGCGGAAGTATGGATGGGGATCCGATCAGTCAGCTGAAGAAGAGCTTAATCAATGGTGCTCAGTACATCAATGATAATAATTATATCGGTCTGGTAAGTTATAACACCACGGTTACTATGGAAGTACCGATTAATAAATTTGATCTTAACCAGAGAGCATATTTCCAGGGAGCAGTGGAAGATCTGCAGGCCGGTGGCGGTACCGCGACTTACGACGGTGTTACTATCGGTATGAAAATGCTTCTGGAAGCAAAAGAAAACAATCCGAATGCGAAATTAATGTTATTCCTGCTCAGTGACGGTGAAACGAATAAAGGACACTCACTGGATTATGTAGAGCCCGTTATACAGGAAAGCGGTATTCCAATCTATACCATCGGATATAATGCTAATATCGATGCACTGCAAAAAATATCGAATATTAATGAAGCGTCCAGTATCAATGCTGACTCGGATGATGTTATTTATAAGATTAAGAGTCTATTCAATGCCCAGATGTAAAGAGGCTTTATCATATCGTATTCTAATTTTATATCATAAATAAATAATGCATACCGAAAATGGCAACCTTTGTGGGATACATTTTCGGTATGCATTTTGTAACTGTACCATCTGTATGCACATCTACCTGAAATGATATGGTGAAGCGGCTGTTGATTCCTACGGGAGATATTGAAGTTTGGTATTGAACAAAAAGAGAAGGTATAGGTGAAATTTATGGAAATGCGTTTATCTGAAATTTATGGAAATGCTGATTGACTAATAAATAGGAAAAGGGTATAATAATTTTTCGCATATATAGCGTAAATATTTACCACGGGTTTTCTTGGCAAAATCCAAGGAAAAAAGTGTATCAGTAATGGTACGCCGTCGCTTGGCAAGATATTTGAAAAAATATTACTACCAGGAGGAATTAATATGATTAAGGTCGAACACATTTCTAAGACCTTTAAGGTCAGCCGGCGAAGTGCCGGGTTTTCTGAAGCATTCAAAGCCTTATTTCACAGGCAGTATGAATGCATCAAAGCACTCGATGACATCTCCTTTACCATAGAAGAAGGTGAGATGGTCGGGTATATCGGTCCGAACGGTGCAGGCAAAAGCAGTACGATTAAGGTGTTAAGCGGTATTTTAACACCGGAGAGCGGCAACTGCATCATTAACGGAAGAGTTCCATGGAAAGAACGAACAGCACATGTAAATGAAATCGGAGTTGTCTTCGGGCAGAGGTCACAGCTTTGGTGGGATGTGCCGGTTATCGATTCCTTTGAGCTGCTCCGGGACATTTACCGAATCCCAAAAGAAGTCTATAACAACAATCTGGAAGAACTGGTTACCTTATTAAATCTGGAGCAGTTAATCAGAACTCCAGCCAGACAATTATCCCTGGGACAGAGGATGCGCTGTGAAATTGCGGCATCATTACTTCATAGCCCTATGATTTTATTACTGGATGAACCAACCATCGGCCTGGATGCTGTGTCAAAGATTGCAGTACGCGATTTTATTCTGGAGCGGAACCGCAATCATAAAACAACAGTTATTCTGACCACCCATGATATGCAGGATATTGAGACTCTTACCAAACGAATTATCCTGATCGGAAAAGGGAACATCCTGATGGATGGCAATCTGGAGGATATACGAAAGCAGTTTTCAACCAATAAACGACTTACTGTTGAATATCAGGGGGATCACATTGATTTCTGTGAAGGAATGACACCGGTATCCTCAAGTAATCAGCTGGCTACCTTTGACATCGATCTGAGTAAGCTTAACGTATCCGATGCGATTGCTTACATCTCAAGACAGGTGGATGTCAATGACATATCAGTCGATGGCCCTTCCATCGATGAGGTAGTAGCAAAGCTTTATCATCAGTATCAAATTTAATAATCAGGCATAAAACCGCTTTTTGATAAAGGGGTCTATTTTGCGTGCAAAAAAAGACCTTCTTTGAATACCTGTTGGAAAGGAGAGGTTTATTTGGGACAGGAAAAAAGAGCAATCATGAGATATCAGAAATATATGGGATATCAAAAATATCAGAGATATCAAAAATATCTTACCTTCTTTCGAATGCGTTTTCTTGCAGGACTACAATACCGGGCAGCAGCGCTGGCGGGAATCGTAACACAGTTTGTATGGGGGCTCATGGAGCTGTTGATGTTCCGGGCATTTTACCAGGTTAATCCGAATGCCTTCCCTATGACGAGAGAGGCTTTGGCTTCTTATATATGGCTTCAGCAAGCATTATTGGCTATCTTCATGACATGGTTTTTAGAAAATGAGATTTTTCAGACAATTACTGACGGTGGAATAGCTTACGAATTATGCAGACCAACAGATTTGTATGATATGTGGTTTTTCCGGAGCATGGCGAACAGATTATCCAAAGCAGTCTTAAGATGCATCCCAATTCTTATTGTCGCTGCCTTTCTGCCAGCACCTTATGGGATTGGACTTCCATCCAGCCTTGAAGCCGGCTTGTGGTTTATTATCACTGGCTTCTTGGGTTTTCTGGTGGTGGTAGCCTTCTGTATGCTGATTTATATCATAACCTTTTTTACATACTCACCGGTTGGAGTGCGTATGGTTGCAATATCAATGGTAGAGTTTTTTGCCGGGAGTGTAATACCACTGCCTTTTCTCCCGAATGGAATCAGGCAGCTTGTGGAGCTGCTTCCCTTTGCCTCAATGCAGAATGTTCCGCTTCGCGTATATTCCGGTGATATTGCTGGAGTAGAAATTTATGCAAGGGCAGCTCTCCAATTATTCTGGGTAATCGTATTGCTGTGGCTGGGAAAACGTTTGACAGCCGTTGCTGTAAAACGTGTTGTAGTGCAAGGCGGTTAAAGAATATAGCAAGTTTAATAAAGACAAACTTGCTATATTCTTGGCAAATATCAGGATTAATTTCAATGGAAATTCATTCTGGAGAAATAATTATCGCATGATTGTAGTGGTATCGTTGGTTCATGGAGGTAATGATGAGATTATATATGAAGTTTTTTGGAATACATTTAAAGGGTGCGATGCAGTATAAGATATCCTTTCTTTTGACGCTTATCGGACATTTCCTGGTATCCTTTAATGTGTTTTTGGGGATTCTTTTTCTGTTTGAACGCTTCCATCAGGTAAAGGGCTATGATTTTAGTGAGGTTCTCCTCTGTTATGCCACAGTATTAATGTCCTACTCCCTGGCAGAAATGTTTATGAGGGGCTTCGATATGTTTGCATATACCATTGGTAACAGTGAATTTGACCGAATTCTGTTACGCCCGAGAAGCAGTGTTCTTCAGGTAGTATCGGGCAAGATGGAATTTACAAGACTGGGCAGGATGCTTCAGGCAATCGTTATGTTTATCTATGGAATAGCAAAGTCAGGCATTGATTGGAGTATGGGAAAAGGCATGACTCTTATCTTAATGGTGCTGAGCGGCTCTGTGATTTTTGGCTGTCTGTTTATGATCTATGCAAGTATCTGCTTTTTTACCCTGGAGGGTTTGGAGTTTATGAATGTACTCACGGACGGAGCCAGGGAATATGGCAAATATCCATTAGATATATACGGGAAAGGGGTATTAAGATTTTGTACCTATCTTGTTCCTTATACCTTATTTCAATACTATCCGTTCCTTTATCTGACCGGAAGATCGAATCAGAGCTGGTATATGCTGCTGCCGATACTTGGGTGCCTGTTTCTTGTACCAAGCTTCCTGCTATGGAGAATTGGGGTCAGACATTATAAATCTACAGGGTCGTGACAGAAATAGAGGAATAGGATTAAAAGATTCTACAAAATGAAAATTAATAAACAAGATGAATTGGTAAGCTTATTCATCTTGTCAGAAAAAATAAAAGTTCAGAAATAAAATTCAGAAATAAAAGTTCAGAAATAAAAGTTCAGAAATAAAAAGTTCGGAAATAAAAGTTCAGAAATAAAAAGTATAGAAATAAAGAGTATAGAATTAAAAAAATCAAAAATAAAAAAAGTTGTCAGAATTTTCTGACAACTTACTGTCACTTATATGCATACTTCATTTTGGATCATACCACATCGGAAAGAAAAAGTCTAGTAAAATTTTTTTTAGCTAGTAAGATAAGTATCTGGGCAGAAGAAAATTCCCTAATTCCATGTTCATAGGAGGATGTCATGCAGGATTTTCAATGGAAACAGGAAAAAACACATAGTAACTACCAAACAAAGCGACAAAGAAAGGAACAGAATGTGATGGAGGCAGAATTAACGACAAATACGCTTGCTGGTCAATCGGAACAGCTACAGCCCGGTCTCTTACTGAGTGAGAGACAAAAGGAAGAGTGCCATTTGGAGCAAAGCGTAAAGGTAATCCAACATAATATAGATGATTACATGCAAAAGTATAAGGAAATCAGTGAAGAGACGAAGGAACTGTACGATAACTACCGCTCCAGTAATCCTGAGCTTCATAATGACCTGGTTATCGGTCTTGATATGAAATCCAAAATGGAGCGGACGTTAAATCGGAATTTGCTGGCATTAAAGAAGCCCTACTTCGGGAGAATTGATTACAAGGAAGTCGATGAGAATGAGATTTATAGTCTTTATCTGGGAAAGAACGGTATCCGTAAGAATATCACAGAGAATATGATCATTGACTGGCGTGCACCGATATCAAGCGTTTATTATGACAGTGACATTGGGGATAGCTCCTATCTGACACCTTTTGGTGAAAAGATAGACATTATATTAAACCTGAAACGAACCTATGAAATCGAGAACAGTAAATTGATTGATTTTTATGATTCTGATGTCATCGCAAATGACGAATTTCTTACCAAGTATCTCAGTAAGAATAAGGAGGTTGTACTTGGTGAAATTATCGCAACCATACAGAAGGAGCAGAACGAGATCATCCGTGACAACCCCTGGCATAGTGTAATCGTGCAGGGAGTTGCCGGCAGCGGTAAAACTACCGTAGCGATGCACCGCATTTCCTACATCCTGTATAATTACAAAGAGAAATTCCGACCGGATGAATTCTTCATCATCGGCAGCAATAAGATGCTTCTAAATTATATCACCGGAGTATTGCCTAACCTGGATGTATATAATGTCAATCAAATGACGATGGAAGATTTCCTAATTGCCTTACTTGATAAGGATTTTGACATGAAAAAAGGAAAATACACCCTAAGCAACAGCTTCTTAAAGCGCCGTCCGCTTACTAATTCAGAGCAGATGTCAAAGCTCAGGCAAATGAAAGGCTCCATACATTTTATGAATGCCCTGATTGCCTATATGGAACAGTTTGAATTGATGGCAGTGGCATCGGAAGATGTGGTATATCATAACCGTATCATTTACTCGAAAGAGGAAATACTTTATTTCCTCAATTTCTTCAAGGATAAACCCCTGCAGGAAAAGGTTGAATTGCTGAATAAAAGATTGACCTATAAGATATCCAATATCAATGAAGAAGAGATGAAACGGAAGGACGAAATCAAAACGGAGGTGAATAAGTATAAAAATCACTTCGGAGTCCGTGGTCAGAAGCTTAATCTGATGGAGGTATATCTTGGGTTCTTAGAAGATCTGAAGGTTCACCAGAAAGATTATCAGAAAGAAAATATTCAACTTCCGGCAGAAGAGGTAATCAACTTATTACTTCAGGACCTTTATCAGAAGAAGCTGGATCTTTATGATCTTGCCATGCTCACCTATATTAAAAAGAGGCTGAAAAGGACCAGAGACTTTGATTACGTACGACATATCGTCATCGATGAGGCTCAGGACTTTGGTGTAATGGTATTTCGCCTGTTTCGCCAGCTTTTCACAACCTGCAGTTACACCATCATGGGGGATGTCACCCAGAATATCAATTATGATAGCGGTATGAATGATTGGGAGGCTTTGAAGCAGGAGGTCTTTGATCCGCAGAAGGATAAATTCTATGTTCTTGCAAAAAGTTACCGTAATACCGTTGAGATATCGGAATATGCCAGTAAAGTTCTAAAAAAATGCAGCTTCAAAACCTACGACATCGAGCCCATCATTCGACATGGCAAAGAAGTAAGTGTAGCAAAGGTGGAGGATGAGAAGGGGATGGTATCCAGTGTAGTTCAAATACTACAAGAAACCCAGAAAGCCGGATATGATACAATTGCAATTATCTGCCGCAGTGTGGAAGAGACGCTCAAGGTAAAGGATTTATTGAAGCCTCATGCTGAAATCCGACATCTGGAAGATGATATTGAGGAAATGAAATTCCAGACCGGAGTGATGGTTCTTCCAATCTATATGACGAAGGGCTTGGAATTTGATACAGTAATACTTTGGAATCCGGATAATGAAAATTACCTGGTAAGTGATGAAGATGCCAAGCTTCTATACGTTGCGATTACCCGTGCATTGCATGAGCTTCATATCGTTTACCAGGGTGAGCTTTCCGGTTTGCTCAAATAATTATTGTATTGCTCTTATATTTAAAAGTCTCAGCAATGAGAAATTAAGGGGCAGCATATCTCTTCCAGTTGTATTGGAAGAGGTAGTGCTGCTCCATACCAGAATAGATACCAGAATAGATACCAGAATAGATACCGGAGTAGATACCGGAATAGATACCAGAATAGATAATAGAATAGATAACAAAATAAATAACAGAAGATTAAATCATGTGTTATTGTATTAATAATATAAAAAATTCAACAAATTTATCATATTACTCTTGACAAAATCTATCCCAATGAATATAATAAAAATACTTTCAAAAGGGATCTTAGCTCAGCTGGGAGAGCATCTGCCTTACAAGCAGAGGGTCATAGGTTCGAGCCCTATAGGTCCCATTTTCATGCAACTGCATGAAGAACAGAATATGGCGAAGTAGCTCAGCTGGCGAGAGCATGCGGTTCATACCCGCAGTGTCGGCGGTTCAAATCCGTCCTTCGCTACTTATAGAGGAACAACAGTAATCCGGGATTATTGTTGTTTTTTCTTTGTGCAAAACAAATATTTACTAAGTGATCAACTATATTTGTTCACTTTATGAAGCTTACATGCGAGAATACGAATGTGTATACTGATTGCGTACATGTGAAAATGCGAATACATTCATGTGAAAATGCGAATATACATGCGGACAAAGGCTGCAGGCAGTAAAAGAAAATCGCGAAGCGTCTGTCTTACGCTTTGTCTGATTTGACTGTTATATAAATCTGATTTATCTGATATATCAATCTGATTTGCCAGATATATAAATAAGTAGTGTAACATAAAAAACTGTTGTATAATTACTTCGGGTACTAAAAATGTTATGAAGCTGTTACGATTGATTGTTTTTCTTCAGTAACAGAGATAATATCTTTTATGTGCAATGATGTTATGAAAAAGACAATAAGAAGGAAGAATGTGACTGCATAAAGTTATCTAATCATAATAAATTAAACTATTATTCAAGAAGATCAGGAGGTTATAAATCATGAGAATTGGCTCAGGATATGATGTTCATAAATTGGTAGAAGACAGAGAATTAATACTTGGCGGAGTAAAGGTTCCCTATGAGAAAGGCTTACTGGGACATTCCGATGCGGATGTTCTTTTGCATGCAATCATGGATTCCTTGCTTGGTGCGGCTGCGCTTGGTGATATCGGAAAACATTTTCCCGATACGGATGCAGCATATAAGGGTATTTCCAGTATAGAGCTGTTGAAGAAGGTAAAGACTTTAATTGAGGACAAATTATATGTCATAGAGAATATTGATGCTACAATCATTGCGCAGAAGCCGAAGCTTGCCCCATATATTCCGGATATGGTTAAAAATATCGCCGAAACTCTAGGAGTGGAGCAGGATCAGGTCAATGTAAAGGCAACTACGGAGGAAGGACTTGGCTTTACCGGAGCAGGCCTTGGCATTGCAGCTAATTCCGTCTGTTTACTGGAGTCAATGATTAATTATCAGTATGATGCGACACCGAGAAGCACTGCTGCCGGTGGATGTGCCGGATGCAGCGGTTGTTCGAAGAAGTAGGATAACATATCACTTAAGATGGTATTGACAAAGTATTTAACCTTGCATACAATAAACATATAAAATAATGAAATATTATAAAAAAGCAACGAACGGAAAAGTAACTCATGGGATAGTATCAGAGATAGAATGTCATCGGCTGAAAGCATTCTTTACGACATTATGAGCGAAGTGCATCCGGGAGCTGGTTCGGTGAGGCGAAGCTTAGCCGAGCACGGTAACAGCCGTTATCTGTACGAGATGTATGTCATTGCTTACGATGGCATGCAAGTAGAGTGGAACCGCGATAATACCGCCTCTATTTCAGAGGCGGTTTTTTTATGTTATAGGAAACTTCTCCTTAAGGAGAAGTAGGGAACAAAAATAACCCGCCAGAAGCGGGCATGCAAGACGGACAGTGATTAGAGAAGGTCTATATAAAAGCCTTCTTCAAATTCACCATCTTCTAGGTCA
>DATMUM010000053.1:0-47497 GCA_035564175.1 Mobilitalea sp. | reverse complement strand
CAAATGTTCCATTAGGTGCGCAGACGGGAGCAACCCCGGATGGAAGACTGGCACGCAGACCGGTAGCGGACGGTGTATCTCCTTCCTCCGGAAAGGATACCAATGGACCGACCGCTGCTGCAAACTCTGTTGCGAAGCTGGACCACTATATCGCCTCCAACGGAACCTTGTTCAATCAGAAATTCCATCCATCCGCACTGAGCGGAGTGAAGGGCCTGGAGAATTTCGTTGCTCTGATTCGTTCCTACTTTGATCAGAAGGGCAGCCATATGCAGTTCAATGTAGTAAGCAGGGAGACCCTGCTGGATGCACAGAAGCATCCGGAAAACTATAAGAACCTGGTTGTACGTGTGGCGGGCTATAGTGCATTGTTCACTTCCTTGTCCAGATCTTTGCAGGAAGATATTATTGCAAGGACGGAGCAGCATTAAATAATAGCTGTAAGTATAATAGATATTTAGATAATAGATGTTTGGATGATAGCTGTTTAAGTAGTGACTGTTTGATAAATAGTTATAACTATTTAATAAGGAGTAATCATGCTTTTATATACACAGCTGCTTATTTTCTTCCAGCTCTGGCAGTTATTTAATAGTACAGGCAGGTGTTTCATAACATGATGAAGCGAAGGGGTAGGGTTCTTCATTCATGACAAGGGACAAATGAATTTAATAGTTTCAATATATCAAATGGGAGACGACGGTTATGGTAATGGAAAAGAAGCCTGTCACAGGCAGGATATTTGATATACAGAGGTTTTCCATCCATGATGGTCCGGGAATCCGTACAATAATCTTTTTAAAGGGCTGCAGGCTGCGGTGCAAGTGGTGCTGTAATCCGGAGTCACAGGAATACGACATTCAGACAATGACAATGCAGGGAAAGCCGAAGGTGATCGGCAGGGATGTAACCGTTGATGAGGTGATGGAAGAGATCAAAAAGGATCTTCCCTATTACCGAAGAAGCGGCGGAGGCATTACCTTATCCGGAGGAGAGGCCCTGCTTCAGCCGGAATTTGCAGTGGAATTATTAAGGACCTGCCAGGAATTCGGTATTAATACAGCAATCGAGAGTGCAGGCTACGCTAGCTTTGAGGTAATACAAAAGTACCTTCCTTATATCGATTATTATCTGATGGATATAAAACACATGAACAGTAAGAAACATGAGGAATTCACTGGTAAACCGAACGAGCTGATCCTGGAAAATGCCCGTAAAATTGCAGAGTCAGGAGCTAACCTGATCATCCGTGTTCCGGTCATTCCAACCTTCAATCATACGAAGGAGGAAATCAGGGCGATTGCCGCATTTGCAAAAACTTTACCAGATGTGAAGGAGCTTCATCTTCTACCTTATCACCGCTTAGGTCAGGATAAATATGAAGGCTTAGGCAGAACCTATACCTTATCCCATATAGAACCTCTGGATAACGAATATATGAATGGTCTGCTAGAGGTTGCCAAGCTATCTGGATTACCTTGTCAGATAGGCGGCTAATTGGTATAGTTGTAATGCTAAAATTGAGAATAGCTGAGTGACACTAACAAACAAGCTGCAATGGAAATTGTGCTACATTGACAAGTGAGTTGTCTTGGCAATAGTGTCATGCTGATAATTGAGCTGCTCTGTAAAATTGAATTAAGCAGACAACTGAAATACACTGTCAAAGGATTAATAAAATAAACTTCTTAATAAGATCTGATAATAATGATACAAATAAATAATGGATGAGGAGTGATACCTTGGATTTTCAACAGATGCTTCAAAATGAAAGTAAGATGCGAATAATACAGGAGATGGTTCCGGGAAAGCAGGTTACGATAGCTCATGTAATTGCGAATCCCGATGAACTGTTATATAAAAAATTAGGCCTGAATCCTGAGATGGACTATCATAAAGCAGCAATTGGAATTCTGACCATTACTCCCAGCGAAACTGCGATTATCGCCAGTGATATTGCTATGAAGGCAGCAGGAGTGGATCTTGGCTTTGTGGACCGTTTCAGCGGTACTTTAATTGTTACTGGTACTGTATCAGAGGTAGAATCAGCACTTAGAGCTATCGTTGAGTACGTGGAGGAAAAGTTAGGCTTCACTGTATGCGCTATCACCAAGACCTGATGAAAAGCAGACTGTGCTTCTATTGAAGGAGTGATGAGATTCATCGAGAAATCAAAATTGATATGAACCATAAGGAAATTAACTATGCTATAATGTTATAAGAATTCCTATAAGAATTCCTATAAGAATTCCTATAAAAATTCCTATAAAAATTCCTATATAAATTCCTATAAAAAAGAAGACTTGAGTGCGCAGATTATCTGCGCTCTTTTGCTTTAGATATTAGTTTATTGATTGGCATTAATTCCATAAATACTTTTTATCAGAGATGGTGATATAGACAGAAGTGTTGAAATAGGCAATTAATACAGGTAATTAATACAGGTAATTAATACAGGTAATTAATACAGGTAATTAATACAGGTAATTAATACAGGTAATTAATACAGGTAATTAATAAAGGTAATTAATACAGGTAATTAATACAGGTAATTAATACAGATAATTAATACAGGTAATTAATAAAGGTAATTAATACAGGTAATTAATACAGGTAATTAATACAGGTAATTAATACAGGTAATTAATACAGGTAATTGATACAGGTAATTGATACGGGTAATTGATACAGGTAATTGATACAGGTAATTGATGCAGGTAATTGATGCAGATAATTTATACGGTTAATCGATACAGTTAATTGATTCTGTTACATATTCAGAAGTTGTAGGGAAGAACAATAATAAGGTTCAGGAGGTAGCAAAAATATGAAGTTTGATAGGCTCATCGGTGAGGACAATCAGGAGCTGCGCTATCTTAAGCTTTTAGCAAAGCAATACCCAACCATAGCGGATGCAAGTACGGAAGTGATTAATCTACAGGCTATATTAAATCTGCCAAAAGGAACGGAGCATTTTCTGTCCGATATCCATGGAGAAGCCGAAGCTTTTCAGCATGTGCTAAAAAATGCTTCCGGGGTCATAAGGCGTAAAATATCTGATCTCTACGGTAACTCGCTGATAGAGAAGGATATCAAAAGTCTGGCAACCTTAATTTATTATCCAGAACAAAAGCTTGAAATCATTCATAAGAAGGAACAGAACCTTGAGGACTGGTACAGAATTACTCTTTATAGACTGATCGAGATCTGTAGATATACAGCTTCGAAATATACCCGTTCTAAAGTAAGAAAATCCCTTCCGAAGGATTTTGCATATATCATCGAAGAGCTTTTACATGAGCAGCCTAGCAAGGTAGATAAAGAAGCTTATTATCATGAAATCATCAAAACCATGATTCGTATCGATCGGGCAGATGAGTTTATCATTGCTATATCGAAGCTGATACAGAGACTGGTCATTAACCGTCTTCATATTATCGGAGATATCTATGATCGGGGTCCGGCAGCAGAACAGGGGATGGATACACTGATGAATTATCATACTGTGGATATCCAATGGGGAAACCATGACATATTGTGGATGGGAGCTGCTTCCGGCAATGTAGCCTGCATCGCAGCGGTTCTCAGAATCAGTGCCAGGTATGCCAACCTTTCAACAATCGAAGATGGTTATGGCATTAACCTGCTTCCCCTGGCAACCTTTGCACTTACTTTTTTCGGACAGGACGAATGTAAGGAGTTTCGTCCTAAGCTAGAGAATGATGCACATTACAGTGAGTATGAACTGAAACTGATGGCGAAGATGCATAAAGCAGCAGCACTGCTTCAATTTAAATTAGAAGGACACATCATCCAGAGGCATCCGGAATTTCATATGAAGAACAGATTATTATTGAATTATATTCAGTTTGAGGAAGGAACAGTTGACTTGGACGGAAGGAAATATCCGTTAAAGGATACCAGTTTTCCAACCATTAATCCGAATAATCCTTATGAACTCCTTCCAGAAGAAGCAGAGCTGATAGAAAAAATAAAATTCTCCTTTTTAAACAGTGAGAAGCTACAAAAGCACATTGGCTTCCTGTTTTCCAAAGGAAGTATGTATCTAAAATATAATTCTAACTTATTGTACCATGGATGTATTCCTCTGAATGAGGATGGCAGTTTTCGAAGTGTGAAGGTTGGTGATAAGGACGAACAGTACAGCGGTAAAGCTTTACTGGATCGTCTGGACCAGTTGGTTCGGGAAGGATATCTGGGTTCGAAAAATACCTCATCCAAATTATATGGTTCAGATTTGATGTGGTATCTTTGGAATGGGCCGGATTCTCCCCTCTTTGGAAAAGATAAGATGACAACCTTTGAACGGTATTTTATAAAGGAAGAAACAACCCATAAGGAGAAAAGGAATTACTATTATGAATTTAAGGATGATGAGAAAATCTGTAATATGATTTTTGACGAATTCGGACTTGATCCAAAAACCTCACATATCATTAATGGCCATGTACCGGTAATCATGAAGAAGGGGGAAAGCCCAATGAAAGCGAATGGAAAGCTTTTTGTCATTGACGGCGGCTTTTCCAGAGCTTATCAGGCTAAGACCGGTATCGCCGGTTATACTTTGATAAATAATTCTTACAGTCTGCTACTGGTATCGCATGAACCCTTTGAAACCACGCAAAAGCAATAGAAGAAGAAATGGATATACACTCAACCACAGTGGTTGTTGAGAAGGAAGTTCAGAGAAAAAGCGTTGGTGACACGGATATAGGTGATGAATTAAAGCTTTCGATCAGTGATCTGGAAAAGCTGATTGATGCTTATCGTAAGGGAAGAATTCAAGAGACGAGATAGAATACGGTTTATGAAGAGGATAACATATTTAAAGAAAAATCAGTAAAGTGCTATAAAGAGAACCGGTAAACAGACTTAAATAAATATAAGTATAAAATGCTTTTAAGAGAGCCAGTAAAAATGATTTATAGAGATATGAGCAAAAATTGAAGAGATATCAATATAAATGCTTTCTAAGTGTTACCTTTATGAAATATTATGGATTTCAATGTAACTGTTAATGCAAATAAGGACACTTT
Organism: Mobilitalea sp.; assembly: GCA_035564175.1. Taxonomy (GTDB): domain Bacteria; phylum Bacillota; class Clostridia; order Lachnospirales; family Lachnospiraceae; genus Mobilitalea. The sequence continues at coordinate 42,440 of DATMUM010000053.1, read as the reverse complement.
TCCTGGCAAAAGGTGTCCTTTCTAAAGTAGCTTGGATGTATTATACTTTAAATATATTAAAGCAATAACATAGGTAAATAAAATAGATTTCATTATATATCAGAATCATAATATAAATAAATGGAGGGTTTGGCTATGACAATTCTGGATACTAAGTTTGTAAAGGATTTTATCAGGATGGCGGATGATGGTTTTGCTCAGGGGTGGCATGAAAGAAACGGCGGAAATTTATCCTATCGTATTAAGCCGGAAGAAGTAGCAGCAGTCAGATCGAGATTGAACGCTCCCGGAGACTGGACGCCCATCGGGACAAGTGTACCGGGGTTGGCTGGTGAATATTTTCTTGTAACCGGTGGTGGGAAATATTTTAGAAATATTATTGTAGATCCTGAGACCTGTATCACAATTATCGAGATTGACGACAGCGGTGAAAATTACCGTATTCGATGGGGACTCGTAGAGGGCGGTAATCCCACCAGTGAGCTGCCGACTCATCTGATGAACCATGAGGTGAAAAAGAGAGTATCAAACGGCATCCATAGGGTTATCTACCACGCGCATACAACGAATGTCATCGCATTGACTTTTGTACTTCCGTTATCCGATGAGGCATTTACAAGAGAGCTGTGGGAAATGGCAACGGAATGTCCCGTGGTATTCCCGGATGGAGTTGGTGTAATTGGCTGGATGGTTCCCGGCGGAAGAGATATCGCTATAGAGACCAGCAAGTTGATGGAGAAATATGATGTAGCCATCTGGGCTCATCACGGAATGTTCTGCTCCGGAGAGAACTTTGATTTATCCTTCGGCTTAATGCACACGGTGGAGAAATCAGCAGAAATCCTGATAAAGGTCCTTTCCATGAGACCGGATAAACTTCAGACAATTACGGATGATAACTTCAGACAACTGGCGAAAGGTTTCAATCTGACCTTGTCAGAGCGATTTTTGTACAAGAAGGAATAGAAACGATTTGAACATAGTAAGTTATAAAGCCTTCATTCTGGAGGACTATCTGGCAGCAGAGAAGGAATATCTTGCATAGTAATAAAAGATATGTTATGATTAAAAAAACGTTTTTAGTATAACAGAATTAGGTGGTATCTTATGACAGATAGTAATAATGGGAATAAAAAAATTACAATTAAGGAAGTTGCAAAAGAGGCAGGTGTTGCTATCTCTACGGTTTCTAATGCGCTGAACGGATCTGAGTTGGTGAATGAAGAGACCAGAAGTAAGATTCTTGCTGTTGCAGAGAAACTGAATTATATTCCTAACCTGAATGGACGTTTTTTAAAGTCAGGAAAAACGAAAACACTTGGATTTATTACCTCCAGCGTCAGGGGACAATATTTTTATGTATTAGCTGATGCCATGTGCCGTGAATGTGACCGCCTGGGATATACCTTGAATATTATTGTTACCAGGGATAAGAATGTAATTATGAATAATATCCTCGGAAAATCCTTCGATGGTATCTTTATCTTTGAAGGAGAAAGAATTGGAGAACCAGAGCTGGAGATGATTGAGAAAAGTAATATAAAAATCGTATTACTTGACCGTTATTATGAGCGTAAGAACATTAGCAGTGTAATCTTTGATTCATATAAAGCTGGTTATGAGGCTGCAAGGTATCTGATTAATTTAGGCCATAAAAACATTTTCTTTATTGAAGGTGCCGGAGATGTCTATGACAGCATTGAACGAAAAAGAGGCTATATCGAAGCAATGAAGGAATATAACATCGAATTTCGAGAGGATTATGTCATATTCGGTATGTTCGAGGAATTGTTTACTTATAACGCCGTTATCTCATTACTGCGTCTGAAAGAACGTCTGCTTCCGGATGCATTTATCGGAGGAAATGATCTCAGTGCTATCGGTTGCATGAAAGCACTTCAGAGTATGGGCTATAGCATTCCGGATGATGTCAGCGTAGTAGGCTTTGATGATATAGAAATATCGGAGTATTTCAAGCCTTCTTTGACTACAATCAAAAATCCGATTGACAATCAAGGTACCAGTGCGGTAAGGCTTATGATGAAAATGATTAATGATAATCAGGATGGAAAAGTGGAGATCCTGAGCGGGAAACTTATACCGCGTAATTCATCAGGAATTAATCGTCGTTAGAACAATATAGTCTACGTTATAATATACATACAACATAAGAGGATTTGACTGTTGTATGTATATTTTTTGCCTTTAATAAAAACGTTTCAATAAGTATACATATAAAATTGCTCAAAAAACTAAACAAAATATATAAAATAGTATTGATATTGTTTTATAAATATGATAATATTAACATATAATATAAAAACGTTTTTAATATTTAACAGTTAGGAGTACATTATGACACAGATAAAATCACGAAGTCAGGAAAGGTTTATAAGAACTCCGTTTCAGGTTCGAATGAAAAAATGGTTCAGAGAGTTTAAGAGTCAGATCCCGTTGCAGCTTATGGTAATACCCGGAATTATCTTTATGATTGTTTTTAGCTACATACCAATATATGGACTTTCCATTGCGTTCAAAAATTATACCGTGGTATCCAGATTAAGCTCTGCGGATTGGGTTGGCATGTATAACTTCAAGATTATCCTAGGTGATAAATATTTCTGGGATTCGGTAGTGAATACTTTGGGAATCAGCTTTTTGAAGCTGATCATAGGATTTCCGGTACCGATCATACTGGCGGTAATGATCTATGAAGTGAAGGAAGGACCTTTTAAAAGAATTACACAGACAGTTTCCTACCTTCCGCATTTTCTTTCCTGGATCGTACTGGGTGGTATGATGATTTCCTGGCTTTCAACCACTGGTATTTTTAATCAGTTATTGATGTTCTTAGGAGTGCTTAAGGAAGGAAAGAATATCCTTCTGGATGCTGATAAGTACTGGTGGATTGCATCCTTATCGGATATCTGGAAGGAAGCTGGCTGGGGGACTATTCTTTATCTTGCCACTATGGCAGGCATTGATCCAACCTATTATGAGGCGGCTCGTATTGATGGAGCCAGCCGTGCAAGACAGATCTGGAACATTACTTTACCCCTCATTACACCGGTAATAAGCTTAAATCTGATTCTGACTGTCAGTGGTCTGTTAGGCTCTAATCTGGATCAAACCTTTGTTTTGATGAATACACAGAATCAACCGAAGGCGGAGGTCATTAATTCCTATGTATATCGAATGGGTCTGACACAAGGTGATTTTTCATATGCTACTGCGGCTGGTCTCGGTGTATCAATCGTATCCGTCATATTACTGGTAACGGCAAATCAACTGACGAAAAAGTTGAGTAAGCAGTCGATTCTATAGGGGGTGTCGTGATGAAGCTGAATAAAAGCATAAGAGTAATCAGCGGGGACAGAATATTCAGCCTGATTAATATCGCTGTATTAAGCTTATTGACCATCATAATCATATTTCCGGTCTGGAATGTAGTTGTTAATTCCTTATGCAGTGGTAAAGCAATCGCAGAAGGAAGAAGTATTTTCTGGCCGACGGAATTATCGTTTGAAAATTATAAGATAGTTTTACATGATACCACTATCTGGAGCGCATTCATGATCTCAATATTAAAAACGGTAGTTGGTGTTGTCTGCCACGTACTATTTTGTTCGATGGTGGCATACGGAATGAGCAAAACTTATTTAAAGGGAAGAAAGCTATACTCTGTTATCGGAGTTCCGATTCAGAACGAGGATGGTACCTGGTATGACAGAGATATGGATTCAGACTATCTTACCTGGATTAAGACCTTTAATAATGCATACAGACAGGGCTTAATCAGTGATGACAGATTTGCAGATGACTATACGGCTCACGAGGAGAAAGTTAAGAGCGGACAGTACGCTACTATAATGATCGGTGGTACACCTCAGCGTTCCGGTACATTACAGGTATGGATGAATTCTAACCCGGATGCTGCATATATTGCTATAGACGGACCTCAGAGTACTGTGGGCCATGCACCTACCTTATCTCAGGCTGGTATTTCAGGTTGGGCTTCTAACTACATTTCAAAAGATTGTAAAGATCCTATTAAAGCGATCGAATTATTTACATATTTATTATCTGACGAAGCAGGTGTTTTAACAACTTACGGCGTTGAAGGAGAGACTTACAAGGTCAACGATGCAGGTAAATATGAGCTTCTTCCGGAAGTAAAGGATATGCAGCAGAGTGACAATGATAAATTTAAAAAGGTTTACCGTCTGGGTGAGTTCTGCTTGTTTGGTCATGACCGTTATAAGGCACTTGGAGCAGATCAGATTGAATCCATTAAGCAGATGCAGGAGTGGGGAACCGGTAAGCTCAAAACGATGTTTGCCATTGAAAATATTGATCCGGATGCCGGAACTGCAGAAGCAAGAAATCTGAGTGCTATTCTGACAAACTGGAATACTACGTTAGTAGGTATGATGCGTGCAAAAGATGATGCAGATTTTGATAAAATTCTAAATGATTTTAAGAAATTCAGAGATGATAATAATTGGGATAATATTGTAAAAGTTAGAAATGAGAAGATGGCAAGGAACCGTGAGAAACTCGGATTAAATTAAAGAAAGGTAACATAACATGAAGTTCTATGTAACGAATCAAAATATGCAATTTGCAGAAAATGAGCTTTCATTTAAATACAATGCTAAGTCTGAGATGAAGCTTATTAAGGTATACCCGGAAGAAAAGAGACAGAATATTATTGGAATTGGTGGTGCACTTACGGAATCTTCTGCTTACATTTTTAGTGAAATGAGTGATGAGAAGAAGGAAGAACTTCTGAAGCTTTACTTTGGCTCGGAAGGAAACCAGTACAATTTCTGTAGATTACATATTCAAAGCTGTGATTTCTCCTTAGGAAACCGTGCTTATGTTGTAGATGGGGATAAAGCATTGCAATCCTTCTCGATTGAAGAGGATTACAAGTATCAGATTCCCTTCATCAAGGCTGCCTTAGAGAAAAACAAGGAACTTACCTTTCTGGCTTCACCCTGGAGTCCTCCGGGTTTTATGAAAACCAACAATGAGATGAATCACGGTGGTAAATTATTAGAAGAATATTATGATGCCTGGGCAGAAATTATGGTGCGCTATGTATTGGAATATCAGAAGGAAGGAATTAATATTACCCACCTTACCATTCAAAACGAACCTGCTGCGGTCCAAACCTGGGATTCCTGTCTGTATTCGCCGGAGGATGAGAAAATATTTGCCTGTGACTATCTGAGAAAAAAACTGGATGCTGCCGGGTTGAAGTCCATCAAGCTGAATATCTGGGATCATAACAAGGATCTCATTCTGGATCGGGCGAAAGCAACCTTATCAGACCAGAAAGCGCAGGATGCAATCTCTGGTATCGCATTTCACTGGTATTCCGGTGATCATTTTGAAGCATTGCAGTGCGTAAGGGAAAGGTTCCCGGATAAGGAGTTGATTTTTACCGAAGGCTGTGTGGAGTATTCCAGATTTGCTAATTCTGGGCAGAGTTATAAAGCTGAAATGTATGCTCATGACATGATTGGTAATTTCAAAGCAGGTATGAATGGCTTCATTGATTGGAATGTAATTCTGGATGAAAAGGGCGGTCCGAATCATGTTGGTAACTACTGCGATGCTCCGATTATGTGTAACGCCGCAAAGGATGAGATAGATGTTAAGCTGTCATACTATTACATTGGGCATTTCAGTCGATTTGTCAAACCCGGAGCGCAGCGTATTCTTGTATCATCCTATACTGATAAGCTGGAAGCGGTTGGCTTTGTGAATCCGGACGGTGAGATAGTTCTTGTGGTCTTGAATAAAACGGAGGAAAAGCAGGAATTTGAGCTTTACAGACAGGGAGAAACCTGCAAAATAGTAATGGAGGAGCATTCGATTCTAACTGCCTGCTGGAAGGAAGACAAAAGATAATGAAACAGCTTATTGAACTTAATATGCTGTGATTGGAGCTTAAATCATGATGCAAAATATACATAGAACCGCAATTACGAATAAGGATTTTCTTCTTACGCAAGGTACCAAAGTGATGACTCGTTCCGGTAAGCAGGTTCTGCTTAAAGGTGTAAATCTTGGAGGCTGGCTGGTACAGGAAGCCTGGATGTGTCCACTGGATAAAGAGGATAAAGGTTGGGGCAGCTGGGATACACTTTGGGCGTTTCGCAAGCGGGGATTTACTAAGAATCAAATCAATAGATTACTGGAAGTATATGAAGACCATTGGATTACACAAAAGGATTTGGATTTTATAAAAGAGATCGGGATGAACTGCGTTCGTGTTCCTTTCTGGTATGGTAATTTTCAGGAGGATGATCAGGGAAATTACTATTCGGAAGGTAACATGGATGACAATCCGGGCTTCAAACGGCTGGACTGGATCATTGCTGAATGCGGAAAACGGGGTATCTATGTTATCCTTGATCTGCACGGTGCACCAGGCTTTCAAAGCAATGATCACAGTTGTGGTAAATCCCACAGCAGTAAGCTGTTTCAAGATATTGAGGAAGGCGAATATTATCGGAGGCTTACAGTAGAATTATGGTTACGGATAGCGGTACGTTACAGAGGTAATCCTGTAGTAGCAGCTTATGATCTGTTGAATGAACCTATGAACGGGTTTGAGAAGGCTGAGAAGAAGGATTCTGTGTTATGGGATTTTTATGACGTGCTTTATAAAGCTATCCGTAAGGCTGATCCGGATCATATCCTGACCATGGAGGGGATATGGGAAATGAGTAATCTTCCTGATCCGTCCTCCTATCAATGGGAAAATGTAATATACCAGACTCATAATTATAATTGGAAAAAGTACGAAATAGATCAGAAAATTACAGATGTCAAGGAAAGAGCAGATTGGCAGGTACCGGTATATATTGGTGAATTTCAAAGCTATGGAATCTGGGAGTACGCCTTTGAAGCCTATAACAGTTCTGAAATCAGCTGGTCCATATGGACTTATAAGGGGGTAAAAAGTACCCTGCCGGGGTGGTTTATCTTCCGCTATCCCGATGCACCAATTGTTAATCCTGAAACAGACAGCTATGAGACCATTTTAGAGAAATGGGGCAGTATAACCACAGACTCGGAAGGCTTTACTAAGGACGATACTTTGGTAGAGCTCCTGCAAAAGTATATGAATTAAGAATACCCTGGAAGCTTCTTCAACATGAGAAACTAAGCTTCCAGGGTTTATTTGTTTGTCTCAAAGCATAGTTAACCAAAGAGGGTAACAGAGGAAATACTTTAGCAAAAAAAGAGGCTTGACCCGGTTGACACATGAGGTATTTTTATTTTAAGATAATTCCAGCTAATGTGATAAAGTAACTTTAACTATTATTAAATAGATGTTGTACAATCGGATTTAAAAGCTATAATAGAGCTTAACAGGAATAAAGCTAAAATGAGGAGGGGCTAATGAAAAATATAAATAAACGGGTGTTTAGAAAAATATTTCATTCAAGTTCCATTTTTAAGCAGCTGGTACTATTTACAGCCGTGATAAGCGTCGCTCCTATCATTTTTGTCAGCTGGCTGCTGTTTCATAGAATCAGCGATATGGTGACGGATGAGCTGGTTAACTCCCATTACCAGCTAGTAGCGCAATACACCTCAAATCTGGAAAGTAAGCTATATCAATACCGGGACAGTTTAAAGCAGATTTCAAACAATACGATTATTCTAAATACCTTAATGGACAAGTCGGATACCAAGAATCCATATGTCAAGGGCAACGATGTCAGTATAGAAGTGAATAAATCCCTGAATCTGGATAGTAAAGAGCTCCGTAACTGTATGATCTATTCGGATATTGAAGCAAGTAAGATATACGGAAGCAGGATTACCATGATGGATGGGGCCAGCCGGGAGATATGGTATATCCATAAGAAGTCTTTGAATAAGGATTATTTTATCTACTCTGCTTTGGATGGGAAAAGTAAGATATTATCTTTAATACAGAACATCATATATATTGATCTCTCAAATTATACTAGTAAGTATGTCGGTTTTATCAAATTGGACATCTTAATGAACCGTTTGTTTGCACCGACAACCAATGCTGATCAGCAAACCTATTCCTATGACATCCTTGTATTGGATAAGGATAATAATATTGTATATTCCTCCAACCATAGTTATAATGACATCCTGTCGAAGGTATCCTATGAGCAGCTGCAGCGAAATCGAATTAATTATTTTAGCGATACCATGGTGGTTGCTGATGCTGAGCATAACTACAATCTGAAATTAATATTTCTATTTAATAACAGTCAGCTGAGCATGAGGAAGGCGCAAATACAGAAGTCCGTCTTCCCGATCTTCATCCTCGTTATGGTGGTTATCATAATCACTGCTTTTATGTTTACGCGAGGTTTTTCCAGGAGAGTCGCAAAATTAGTCAATAAAATCAAGGTGGCTGAGACCGGTGATTTGACGATTACTGAGGCACTGGAGGGCAATGATGAGATCGCAGTATTGGACAAACAATTCAATCAGATGCTTGTTAAGCTGGATAATCTGATTAAGAAAAATTATATTCAGCAGTTGGAGAAAAAGGAAAGTGAATTTCGAAACCTGCAGCTTCAGATTAATCCGCATTTTCTGTATAATACCTTAGAAACCATAAGTTCGATTGCGGCTGTAAAACAGGCCTTTGTTATCTGCGAGCTGTGCGAGAAGCTGGGGGAGAATTTCCGTTACAGCCTTGGAAAGAATTATGGGGAATTTGTAACGGTCATGCAGGAACTCCAGCATACCCAGAATTATGTGTATATACAAAAGACCCGATTCGGTAATAAATTCGAGGTGTTTTATAATGTTGACCCTGAAGTAGAGAATAAGCTAATACTCCGCTTTATACTTCAGCCCATCGTTGAAAATGCCATCGTTCACGGATTAAGCAATATTCCGGGAAAAGGAACCCTGGAGATATCCATCAATAAAACCGAGGAGCTGCTGGTAATAAAAATAGAAGATGACGGAGTCGGTATGCCTCCTGAAAAGGTGGAAGAAATTAATCAATATATTAATGATAGTATTGGAAGCGACAGAAAGAAGCAGAGCATCGGCATCAGAAATGTTAATCAGAGAATTAAATTAGCTTGCGGAAGCGAATATGGTATTACTATCGTGAGTTCTGTAAACCATGGAAGCTGCTTTACAATTGAACTGCCATTAATGCAATAGGGGGGTCTTCCGATGAATAGAAGTATTTTAATTGCGGATGATGAAGAACTGATAAGAGAAGGTATTAAAGCGAGACTGGAATATCTGGAGCTGAAACCTGATGAGCTTTATGAGGCGGAGAATGCCCTCCAGGCAATCGAACTGCTGAAGGAGCATACTGTGGATATTGTTATTACAGACATACGGATGCCCGATATGGATGGAATAACCTTTATCAAACAGGTAAAGCCTCTTTATCCTAATATTCAGTTTATTATTCTCAGTGGCTATGCGGAGTTTGAATATGCGGAACAGGCAATCCAGTTAGGTGTTAAAGCTTATTTATTAAAACCTATCTCCAATGATTCTTTAAAAAAAGCGATTGAGGATGTAATTGCAAAGCTTGAGGAAAATGAAAAGATACGGCGGACGGTAAGAGAAGGTGCCCGTTCCATATTGGAAAATAAAAGCTATCTGTTTGAAAAGACGATGAATGATCTGTTAAGAAGCACAGAAACTGTGATGGAGGTCGGCGATGCCAGGGAGATAGTTTGCAAAGAATTTCCAATGGAACATCGGTGGTTAATGATGGCTATCATCAATATTGATACTGAAAGCTATGAATTCAAACTTTTTGAGTATAAGGATATTGATTTAATCAAATTTGTTATAAAAAATATATACGATGAGCTTCCATCCCAATGTATTAAAGTAATTGTAAATAATCTGACGAACATGAATCAATTATATGCTTTTATTTCTCATGTTAATAAGAATCAGCTTCGGATAGAAGCTGAGAAGTTGTTTACAAATCTTCAGAATATTATGTGGAAGAAGATGAAGATCTCAGTTACCTTCGGTATCAGCTCCGTAACCAACCTGATTAGCGACGCCTGCAATAAGGAGGCTCAGGAAGCGTTTTTACAGAGGCTGATCCACGGAAAATCAAACTTATTTTTTTATGATGATATTAAGATTTTATCGGCTAATCAATTTCCTAGCTCAGAAATTCATATGCTAAGGCAGTATATTGAACGACATGATGCAGGTAACATAGAATTTTTTATCCATGATATCTTCTCGGATGATAATATTAAGAAATATAACGCTTCCTATATTCGAATCGTATGGGCCCGAATTATCAATATCTTATTGAATGTAGCGAGCCCATCCTTTACGAACAACCCAAAGAATATGGAAAAGCTGGTATTGAATTTTGAGATATTAGACTCCTTCAGGTCTATGGATGAACTGCGTAACTATCTCTATATGCTGATACTGGATTGTATCCAGGTAGATGCGGACATCGATATTAATGCAAAGAATAAGATTAAACTGGGTATCAAATATATCCAGGATAATTACAACAGAGACATTGCCATTAATGAGCTGGCTGAAAAGTTTGCGATAAGTCCGAATTATTTCTCTACCGTTTTTAAAAGAGAAACAGGCCAGACAACCGTGAATTATATCAAAGATCTCCGGTTAAAAAAGGCCTGTGAATACCTTGTGAATTCCAATAAAAGCATCGTGGATATCTCGAAGGAGGTTGGCTATGAGGACAGCCAGTATTTCTTTAGGGTATTTAAAAAAGCAACCGGACTTACACCCTTGGAATACCGCAGAACCCATCGCAAGAATTAATTCAACGGTAAGACAGGAGCTATGGTAAGCAGGTTCTCTACCCGGGTGTCATTGTGATATAGCTTCGGTATGAGGAGGGTTTCGCCCTCAAATTCCTGTATTGTTATCGTAAGAGGAACCTTTGCAAAGATCTTATTTGTTAAGGTTCCTTTTTTTGTCCTGAGGTTAAGAAGATACTGATCAGACTCGTTATGTAGGAAGCCGGGTTTCTTTGTTTCTATGACGGTAAAGGAGACGGTTCCCTGCTTACGGTCAACTTCCGACTCAAGAATAGGACCTTTTGATATCCAGGTTCTTTGATTCCTGATGGCTGTCTCTAATTCCTTCCCAATATCTCCTTCAGGGCTTCCTTCAATAAAAGTAGCGTATTGATTCTTCATATCCCACTTATCATGCAGATCCATTCCGCAGGTACAGGCTAAGGGATAACCCTGCAACACCAACTCCTCCCACCAGATAAGGGCTGGCTCATTCACTTCGTGGAGAGGTTCGGGATTATTAAAAACTTCTATAAAATCAAAGGAATTAAAGTCTGTAATCTTCATATCAAAACGGCAGCCACGGGCGAAGGGGTGTCCGTAGGAAAAGGGATGGGCTACACCGACAAGGGCACCTTTTGCTTTTGCTGCTGCAAAAAGCAGTTCCGGTTTGTGCAGATTGATGCTTTCCCAGGGCACGTACTCCTTCAGATTAAGACACAGGATATGACCATAATAGGTGGTATATTCCATTCCATAAATACAGGAAATCGGGTGATTGTTTTGGCTTAACAGCTCTTTGATCTTACTGTGGCCTGATATGGTATTGTGATCGGTAATCGCAAAGGCGTCTACCAGATCCTTTGCCATATAATCAATTAACTCCGACGGCGTAATGCTGCTGTCAGACTCCGTCGTATGGTTATGTAACTCCAGACGTTTGTACATAAAGGGCTCCTTTCTTATTCCGCTAATCATTTACGGATAGTAAGATATCATAATGGGTATCATCTAAAATTACATTAAATACGATCAAGGTTATTTTGATGACTCCGCCTATGATTGATTGAGGAATACAGCCGTCACTGGTTTCTTCCGGAGAAAAATACATATGACGAGTGGTAAGCTGTTTGTGAACACCGCCGATAAATACATCATTCATTGATGCTACAGTATGAATCTCTGTTTTCATGCCTTGTAATGCATTGGTTATCTCTTCGTCAGAAGCCTTATCAAGTCCGTATTCGCCGTTGCAGACTTCTATCAGCTCTGCCTTCAGTTCTTCTGTAATTGCTGTATATCGCTGCTTATCAAAAGAAAATGTAATATCCATTGTATTATATTCTTCCTCCAGGCAGACGGTATAAGATATCTGTCCAACAAATCCTTTATTCAGGACACCACCAACTTTAAATACTGTTTTCATGGGATACCTCCATTCTTGCACTTATTAAGCTCAATATACTACTGCAAATCAGCCTTATCAAGATGGTTGGATAAAGTTGTATAAATGTCCACTGGAATGCATAGATTAATCCATTGTGAAGGCGGTGTAACTTAAGTATTCTTATCTTAGGATAGTAGCTATTAGTTAATCATTAAGGAGATGTATTCACGTGAAGCGGGACTTGTTTTTCAATGAGGATGGAAAGTTTAAGATTTTGCAGTTTACAGATATTCATTTTTCAGATGATAACGAAGAAGATCATAGAACTACGAAGCTGATGGAACGGTTGATAGGGGAGGAAAAGCCTGCTTTTATCATGGTTACCGGAGATACTGTATATGGACCGGAGAATATATTGCATATCACGAAAGCCTTAGAGCCCATCGTAAAAGCAGACATACCCTGGAGCTTTACTTTTGGAAATCACGATACAGAAGGCGGATCGGATTATGCTGCACTTTTTAAGGTGGTTGAGAATTTACCAAATTGTCATACTTTCAATGCAGATGCTTCTATTCAAGGATATGCGAATCACTATCTGCAAGTAAAAAACAACAGTAGCGAGACAAAATGGGTTCTTTTTGGAATAGATAGCGGGAATTACAGTCAGCTTCCGGACGTTGGCGGATATGCGTATGTTACCGGAAACCAGATTCAATGGTATTTGCAGATGATCCGCGATCTTGAGCATAGTGCCAATGATTTTTCTGCGCTGATATTTATGCATATTCCCCTTCCTGAATACAATGAGGTCTGGGATATGGAGATGTGTTATGGTGAAAAAAGAGAAGCAGTCTGCTGCCCGAGAATAAATTCCGGGTTTTTTACAGCCCTGCTGGAGGCAGGACATGGAAAGGCTGTATTTGTGGGTCATGACCACATCAATGACTACATGGGAACGCTTCATGGAATTACCCTGGCCTACGGACGTGCTACCGGATTTAACACCTATGGTCAGGAGGGATATCTGCACGGAGCGAGAATTATATTACTGGATGAAAATAATACTGATTCCTTTGAAACCTACATTCGCCTGGAGGATGGTTCAGTAATCGGGAAACCGATGATACATATGCCGGAGAAAGTATGGGAATAGTTCTTTTGCCTTTTATTTTATATAGATAGAAATACGGATTAACAGCTAATGTAATAAAAGGTCGGCTAACTGAACATTATTTATACTATGGAGGTTGTTCAAATGAAATTAGTTACGTTTAATATCCGTTGTGATTATGACCAGGATGGAGAGAACAGCTTTCGGTATCGAAAAGCGCTTATCTTAGATAAATTAAATAAAGAAGATCCGGATATCATTTGTTTTCAGGAAGTTCTCCCCCATGTAGCAAGATGGCTTAGGGAGAACCTGCAGGAGTATTATGTGATCGGATGCGGCAGAGATGAAAAACTTGAGGATGAGATGACAGCCATTGCCTATAAGAAAATGCTTTTTAACCTTATTGGGCTGGATATCTTCTGGTTGTCAGAAACCCCGAAGGTGATTGCTTCCCGCTATCCGGATCAGAGCATTTGCCCGCGTATCTGCACAGTAGCGCTTCTTCAAAATCTTGAGACGAAGGAATGCTTTCGCATCTATAATACCCATCTGGATCATATCGGAGAGGAAGCCAGAAGGTTAAGTCTCCTTCAGATATTGGACAGAATGGAGAAGGAAGATAATTTTATAAATGCCTCGGCAATTTTAACCGGAGACTTTAATGCCTTCCCTGATTCACCTGAGATGGAAGTGTTCCAGCGATATCCGGATTACATTGACTTAACTGCCGGTGTGGGCGGTACATTTCATGATTTTGGGCAATTAGCCGAAACAGAAAAAATTGATTATATTTTCACCGAAAAAATGTTCAAATGTAGCTGCGTAAGTATATGGGAGAATTGTACAAATGGCATATATTTATCCGATCATTATCCTGTCAGTGTAGAAATATTCACTAAATAAAAAAGTTTTGTCCATTGTTTGGACAAGTTGATTTTTTTATAATGAATACAGAATTTGAAAGAGGAGGAGCTGCATGATAGCTGGAACTTTAAAACAGGAGCAGCCAAAACTGGTGAAAAAATATTCTTTGGGTAAAAGACTTATCAAGTACTGGCCCTTATATCTGATGCTGTTACCTTGTATCATTTATTACATTTTAATATGTTATGTTCCTATGGGCGGAATTGTATTGGCTTTTAAGGATTACTCATTCCGTAAGGGAATTTGGGGAAGCCCATGGGTGGGATTTCGTTACTTCCATACCTTTTTCACTAGTTTCGACTTCCCGCGTTTGCTAAGAAATACTCTGGCAGTGGGATTGATTAAATGTATTTTCGAATTTCCCTTTGCCATCATCCTGGCATTAATGCTGAATGAAATCCGTAATGGTAAGTTTAAAAGAATAAGCCAGACAATTACTTATCTGCCACACTTTTTATCAACCGTAATTATTGTTACGATGCTGCAGAGGATATTAGCACCTAACACCGGTGTACTAAACGAACTGATAGGTAAATTTGGCGGAGACTCCAGTACTTTCTTTATGATGGATGCAAAATATTTTTATCAATTGCTGTTCTCCATGGATCTTTGGAGAAACATCGGATGGGATTCCATAATCTATCTGGCAGCGATCAGCGGTGTGGATTTATCACTTTACGAGGCAGCAAGCATTGATGGATGCTCAAAGCTTAAGAAAATGTGGCATATTACACTCCCCGGCATCAGAGGAACCATCGGGCTTCTCTTCATTATGGGAGTCGGCGGACTATTATCCTCCGGATTTGAACAGATCTACTTACTGCGAACACCCGGTAATATGTCTGTGGCGGATACCCTGGATACCTTTGTTGTACGTATCGGTTTGTTGAATGGCCAGTTCGGATATGCAACAGCAGTCGGACTTGTACAAGGTATTGTAGGATTAATCCTGGTTATCATATGCAACAAGCTATCAAAGAAATTTACCGAAGTAAGCCTTTGGTAAAAACGGAATGCTCTCTTCTGCTAAAGGGACGCAGAGAATCACATATAATAAAAGGAGGATTATTATGAAAAAAACTTTTTTGAAACGTTTTCTTTCAACTGGTCTGGTAATTGCTTTAGTTGCTTCCAGCCTTAGTGGCTGTAGTAAAGCAGAGAACAAGACGGAAAACACAAAAACAGACACTACTACAGAGGGCACTGCTTCTGACAAGCCGGATACCTGGATTGCAGACAGAACAATTACGATTCAGGCATATGTTGATGATATCGGTAACAGCTTGCCGGCTGAACTAGGCAATACTGAAGTTATGAAAGAGCTTACAAAACGTACAGGTATCAAATTAAATATTCAATATACTCCTGGAGATAGTGATGCAAGTGTTATGGCATCCCAATTAGCTTCCGGAACTATCCCGGATGTTATTGTTTCTTACCTGAATGACTCAACCAGACCTGAGTTTCCGATTCTTTTAAAGGCTGCTCGTGAAGGAATGTTTGCAGATGTTTCCGGCTATTTAAAAGATATGAAGGTATACAGCCGTTACACAGAAGATGGCTATTTACCGAATGATACAAAGAAGAATATTACCTTCCGTGATGAGTTTGGGGGTAAGGCTTATATCTTACAGTTTGGCGTTGATTCCGAAGATAGATCAACTATATTCGATCCTCAGAATGCGTATGTTGGTGGTATGTATATTCAGAAATCCATCGTTGATGCACTTGGAATTGATCCTACAAAGATCAATACACAGGAACAGCTCTATGACTTGTTAGTGAAGATTAAGCAAGGCGGCTTTAAGGATGACAACGGCAATGATGTTTATCCTTTAGGACCGAAATATTGGGGTGGTTCACCTGACTCTCTGGCCTTTATCGTACCTGGCTATAACTGGGGTGTTAGTGATTATTACAATATTTCAGATGATGGAACAGTGAAGCATGAAGCTGATACAGATTATGTTTATGAAAAAATCAATTATATCAGAAAGCTCCTTGCGGAAGGCTTAATGAATCCTGAATTCTTTACAATGGATTCAACCCGTGCAGAAGAAGTATCAAGAACTCATAACTCCGCAATCATTGCTGACGTTCATAACTATCAGGATATCATCTATGGATCAGAGGATTGGGTACCGCTTGGACCGTTAAATGACATTACAGGAAGCAATGCTTCTATTTCTCACGGAAAATCCGGTTATGGCGCCTTCGCTATTTCAGCAGATGCTAAAAATCCGGAAGAGATCTTAAAGTTTTTTGATTATTTATCAACTCCGGAAGGCCAGCTTCTTTGCCAGTATGGCATT
The DNA here is from genome assembly GCA_035564175.1 of Mobilitalea sp. Lineage (GTDB taxonomy): Bacteria > Bacillota > Clostridia > Lachnospirales > Lachnospiraceae > Mobilitalea. The sequence continues at coordinate 25,913 of DATMUM010000053.1, read as the reverse complement.
GAAGGTGAGAACTACACCATGGTTAACGGAAAGCCTGTTTTAACTGCAGACACTTTACAGAAATTAAATGATGGTGATAAAGATTATCTTGTAAACAAAATAGGTGCTGGTTTTGGCAACTCAGGCTTTGTTTTCTTTAGCTATGTATTAACAAACATCGACAACATGAACAATTTTGGTGAAAGCCGCCCGGGTGCTGGTTCCAGTACAACTTTTGCGAGATCCGTACAGATTGCTACTGATTACCCGAGAACAATCAAGTCAGTGCCTGGTTTAGCTGCTACAGCTTATTTATCAGCTGACTCAATGACAGATGTGAAGGCTCAGTTGTCCTTATTAAGCTATAAGGATATGTTAGTTCAGGCTATCTACGCAAATTCTGATGATGAAGTTAAGCAAATTGTTGAATCCTTCCGTAAGCAGTTAAAGGCAGCCGGAAATGATACATTTACTCAATACTTAACACAGCTTTATTCAGAAGATAAATCATCTATAAACTTTTATACAAAATAGTAAATGACAGGTTAGACCATTCATTCAGTACCTCTGCTGCGCAATGCAGCAGAGGTATATAAAAAAGGGTTAGGGTGTATATGCATGAAAATAAAAAATAACGATCATAAGAATACAAAGAGTAATATTAAAGCCGGCTTTTCGGAGCAGATGATTCAAATCCTTATCTATTGTGCTCTAATTGCACTTTGTCTTATCATAGTTCTTCCCTGCATTAATATAGTAGCCTTATCCTTTAATGACGGCAAAGATGCAGCCAGAGGCGGTATTTATTTTTGGACGAGAGTTTTTTCCTTAGATAATTATAAGGAAGTATTTCGTGATGGTAAGATCATGAAGGCTTATACGATTACTGTATCACGCACAGTGATCGGTACAGTAGCATGCTTATTGTTTACTTCCTTTGCAGCTTATTCCTTAAAGGAAAAGGAATTACCGGGACGAAAAATCATCACGATGCTGATTACATTTACCATGTTATTCAGTGGTGGTATGATCCCTACTTACATTCAGTTTAACAAGTTAGGTCTGATTGATAATTTCTGGGTATATGTTGTACCTAGTTTAGTAAACGTTACTTATTTATTAATGATGAGAACATTCTTTGAATCCATACCCGACAGCTTGGAGGAGTCAGCAAAATTAGACGGATGCGGATACTTTAAAATATATGCAAAGATCGTAATGCCCTTAAGTAAACCGGTGATTGCAGTTGTTGGATTATATACTGCAGTTAATCATTGGAATGATTGGTTCTCGGGGGCCTTCTACATGAGGTCAAGTGATTTATGGCCGGTACAAACGGTATTACAGCAGATGCTTTCCAGAGCGATGGCCTCCAAAGAAGTTACTACTGTTGCACAGGCAATTGCACAGAATGCGAATGCAGTTACCTCAGATTCATTGAAGATGGCAGCCGTAGTTGTAACAACAGTTCCTATCCTTTGTGTCTATCCTTTTGTACAAAAATACTTTACAAAGGGTGTTATGATAGGTGCAGTAAAAGAATAATTCAATTAATTAAGAACATAAAGATTCTTTGCCGGCGTTTAATTAATATCATTTTAATAAGTATTAATTAGAGAAAACGCAGGTAAGGAATTTTTTGTGTAATATAAGATTCAGGAGGAAAGTGTGTTATGAAAAAGTGGGATGCATTCATTTACGGTGATGTGAATGTGGATATTGTGATACCGGGAGTTGAGCATTTTCCATTGCCTGGACAGGAAGATATCGTCAACATTATGGATACATTTGTTGGCGGAGGAGCAGCACTTTTCACTCTGGGACTTGGAAAACTCGGATTAACCCCTGTATTTCAGGGAACCATTGGTGATGATTGTTATGGAAGGTTTATAATAGATGAATTTAAGCAGAAGAACGTGGATAGCTCCTTATTAAAAATCAGTGACAAAAATAAAACTGGTATTTCACTCAGTTTCACGAATGAAAAGGATCGGTCTTTTTTAACATATAGAGGAACCAATGATGAAATCGATATTGAGGCTGTTCAATTAGAACAAGTGAAAGAAGCGAGACATATCCATGTTACCGGATATGGCGGAAGCAGAAATCATAAACAGTATTTGAACCTGTTGAAAAAAGTGAAGGAAGAAGATAGCATTACAGTCAGCCTTGATGTTGGCTGGGATGATACGGGTGAATGGTATCAGGGAATTTGTGAATTATTACCGTATATTGACGTTCTATTTATGAATGAAACGGAAGCAATCCATTATGGAAGAAAAGAAAGTGCGCTAGAGGCGATTACTGAATTTTCGAAGTACTGCAAATTAGTAGTTGCAAAGCTTGGTAATAAAGGTTCCATAGCTATTTGCGATGGGAAGGAATATGTTGCAAAGCCTTTTAAAGTTACCACGGTGGATACTACCGGTGCAGGTGATTCCTTTAACGCCGGATTTGTTTGCGGATTTTTAAAAGGAAAATCAATCATGGAATGCTTAAAATACGGCAATGGATGCGGAGCATTATCGGTAACTGCGTATGGTGGAAATACAGCATTTCCTACAGAGGAAAGATTAATCGAATTTATACAAGAACAGGAGAAGGAGCTATAAAAAAATTGCTTCTTGAACAGAGAAATTGATTTAAGGGAATAAAAAAACGAATTCAAAAAGTCTATAAAAAGAACTTAAGGAGTTCTAAAAGAAGAATTAAAGTGCTCAAAAAAAGAACTCTTAGAAGAATATTAAAGTGATGCGTATTAGAAGCTCATTTTAACTTCTTTTCATTCATATAAAATTACCGCCTGGAGGCGGAGTGGAGGTATCTATGAAAATTGCAGTAATCGGTGGTGCCGGCGTAAGAACAGTCATTTTTATCAATGGCTTATTATCACGCTACAAGAAGTTAAATATCGATAAGGTTGTATTATATGATATCAATCAGGAGAAGCAGCAAATCATCGGAAAATTGTGCAAGCATGTGATAAATCGTCGTAACGAGGAGCTTCAACTTGAAGTGGTGGATAATGCTGTTGATGCGATCACTGGAGCTGACTATATTGTTACAACCTTACGAGTGGGAGGAGACCATTCCAGAGTAATTGATGAACAGGTGGCACTTTCCGAAGGAGTCATCGGGCAGGAGACAACAGGTGTCGGCGGTTTCTCCATGGCAGTCCGTACGATACCGGTTTTAATAGAATATTGTGGATTAATTAAGAAATATGCGCCGAATGCGTGGATATTTAATTTCACCAATCCCAGTGGATTAGTAACACAAGCACTACGTAATGCTGGATACGACCGTATTATCGGTATCTGTGATGCACCCAGCAGTACCAAATTCCGCATGGCCAGAGAATTGAAGGTAGATGAGAAGGATCTTTATGTGGAATTTTTCGGACTCAATCATCTATCCTGGATTCGCAGTGTAAAAAACCATGGGGCTGAAATCTTAACAGATTTATTACAGAATGACGGGTTCTTGCAAAGCATTCAGGAGTTCTCAATGTTTGATCCTGATTTACTGCGCTCCATCGGCTTTTTACCGAATGAATACCTGTATTACTATTACCACAGAGAGAAAGCTTTGGCAAATATCATAAAATCAGGCGCGACCAGAGGCAAGACCATCGAGGCAGTTAATCTTCAGATGATGGAGGAGTTAAAGAAGATTGACATTGATGCAGAGCCGGAAGCAGCCTTACAGATCTTCTTGTATTACATGGCTGTCAGAGAAAGCTCCTACATGAGCATTGAAACCGGCAGTAACCACCAGGAAGAGATCAAAAAGGGGGCACTGGAGGTTCCGGATGGCATGGGTTATGCCGGTGTAATGCTGGATTGTATTGAAGGCCTCCAGAGTGAAGAGGGATATCATCTGGTTCTTTCCGTAGAAAATAACGGCTGTATTGCAGGACTGGAAGATAAGGACGTGATAGAGGTAATCTGTAAAGTATCGAAGGCTGGTATTCATCCGGTACCCATCGGAGAAGTTCCGGAAGCCTGCTATCTGCTGATCCGAATGATTAAAATGTATGAAAAGCTTACAATAAAAGCAATAGAGACAAATTCAAAAGTAACTGCCATTCAGGCTCTGACCCTGCATCCGTTGATTAATTCCTATTCTCTGGCTAAGAGATTAGTGGAGAAATATGATGAAGCATATGGCAGTATATTAGGAGGTTCCAATGCTCTTTGATTTTCATAACAAAGATCGTATCAATAATCTAATAGAAGAGTTAAAAGAATTACGTTATAAAAAGCTGCATAATATCGAAACCTTTTCCTGGTATACGGATGATGGTACCATCGGAAACCGTGAGCCTCAGGGCTTACCTGAAGAGGTTAAGGTGGGCTTTCGCTGGAAGGGCTGGGATCAGTATAACTGGCTTTGTACTAAGCTTGTAATCCCGGAGGAACTGAAGGAAGATGAGGTAATCGGCTTATTTGATTTCGGTATAAGAGAAGGTTCCGGCAACAACAGTCATTTTGAAAGTCTTTTATATTTGAATGGTAAGCCCTATCAGGGAGTGGACGGAAATCATAAGGAAGTCTTCTTCGAGGTACAGAAGAACGGGCTGGAGCTGGAATTAAAATTCCGTGTATGGTCCGGTCTAAATGGCGGAGGCTTTCCAAAGGATATGGCTATGGAAATAGAACGTGCCCAGTTTGGCGTATTGGATCACCCTGCTGATGATTTGTACTTCCTTGCGAGAAGCGTACTGGAAACCTATGATTTACTGGATAAGAACAATGAATATAAGGAATGGATGTTAAGTACCCTGGTGAAGGCCTTCCAGCTTGTGAATTACACCGAGCCTGGCTCTGATCAATTCTATGAAAGCATTCAGCAAGCGTATCAGTATCTGAATGACAAGATGGATGGTCGTGGGAAGCCGGAGGTTAACGTAAGTATGCTTGGGCACACTCACATCGATGTGGCATGGCTTTGGAGACTTCGCCACACCAGAGAAAAAGCAGCTCGTTCCTTCTCAACGGTTAACCGGATGATGGACCGATATGACCATTACTTCTTCCTGCAGTCTCAGGCACAGCTGTATGATTTCATTAAGAAGGATTATCCGGATGTTTATGAGCATATTAAGAACCGGGTGAAAGAAGAAAAATGGGAGCCCTCTGGTTCCATGTGGGTGGAATGCGACTGTAACTTGGTTAGTGGTGAATCCCTTGTAAGACAGATCTTAGTAGGAAAGAATTTCTTTAAGAAGGAATTCGGATATGATAATGAATTCCTATGGCTGCCCGATGTCTTCGGCTATTCCTGGGCACTCCCCCAGATACTCAAAAAAGCTGGGGTTAATACCTTTATGACTACCAAGATCAGCTGGAATGATACGAATAAACTTCCCTTTGATACCTTCCTCTGGAGAGGTATTGACGGTACGGAAATTCTATCACACTTTATTACCACAACGGATCAGGGTTCCACCTCCTATACTTACAATGGAGATACCAGACCCTATGCAGTGAAGGGCGTTTGGGACAATTATAATAATAAAGATTTGAATAAGGATCTTCTGATTTCTTATGGCTATGGGGATGGGGGCGGCGGTCCAAACCGTGATATGATTGAAACCATCAGCCATATCAATAAGATACCTGGATTACCTCATGTTCAGGTTGAACCGGCAACGAAGTATTTCAGACGCCTACAGGATACTGTTCGCAGGAATGAGATGGAGGGTTATCTTCCGGTGTGGGATGGTGAACTCTACCTGGAGTTCCATAGAGGAACCTACACTTCACAGGCTTACAATAAGAAAATGAACCGACGGATGGAATATATGCTTCGTGATGTGGAGATGCTATCCGTCCTTGCGGGACAGATATCAAATATTCCTTATGAAAAGGATACAATCCTGGAAGCGTGGAAGATTGTCCTGTGCCACCAGTTTCACGACATATTACCCGGCTCCTCCATCAAGGAAGTATACGAAGACAGTCATGTGGAATATGAAAAAGCAATCGCTTTGTTAAATATAGTTATAAGTCAAGTTAACACCGGCTTATATACAGAGGTAAAAGGTGCTTATACAATATGGAATAATTCCAACTGGAAACGCAGCACTTATATTACGATACCTGATATCAGTGAGGATTGCTCTTTCGAGGATGAACAGGGCGCCCTTCTTAGCAGCGTTATTAAAGATGGTAAGGCTCTTGTGTTTGTAAAAGATATGGAACCCTTCTCATTTGTTACCATAAAGAAAACGGTGAAAGCATCGTTGATAGAAACTCCAACAACAGAAAAATCATCAACAGCAAAAAAACCGGCAATAGAAGAAAATCCTTTGATAGCAGTAAATTTCTTTGAAGTCTCCGATACAATTAATCAGGTATCAACTAAGTTTTACACAGTGTCCTGGAATTCTCAGGGACATCTGACAAGCATTTATGATAGAGAAGCAGGCAGAGAGGTTCTTGCAGAAGGTAAATGCGGAAATGTCCTTCAAATCTTTGAAGATAAGCCAAGATGCTTCGATGCTTGGGAGCTTGAGCCTACCATTGATCAAAAGAAGGAAAGTGTGAAGGAATGTAGGGATATCCAGGTTGAGGAAAATGCCTTAGGTATTTTCGTTACCTTTACTTGGGAGTATCATAAATCCAAAATAAAACAGACTATGTGCTTGTACCATGAGAAGAAGAGAATTGACTTTAAGACACAGGCTGAGTGGGAAGAACGCCAAAAGCTCGTGAAAGTTGCATTTCCCGTTAATATTCGGGCAGTTGATGCCAGATTTGATATTCAATATGGCAATATCCGCCGACCGATTACCAGAAATACCAGCTGGGAAGCAGCGAAGTTCGAAGTGGTTGCCCACAAATGGGTGGATGTAAGTGAAACAGGCTACGCAGTAGCTCTACTAAATGACTGTAAATACGGTCACGATGTGTTGGAAGATACGATTCGCCTGACCTTAATTAAATCCGCTGTTGATCCAGATTATGCTGCGGACCTGGGACATCATGAATTCACGTATTCCATCTATCCCCACACCGTGGAATGGTATCAGAGTGATCTGGAAAAAGAAGCCTTTGATTTGAATAATCCCCTGGTTGCTGTTGCCGGTGCGGGCAAGTTTTCCCAAGGAAGCTTGTTCTCTTTTAGCAATGAACACATCGTAGTTGATTGTATCAAACAGGCAGAAAACTCAGCTTCAGCGGTAATCCGCTTTCATGAATTTGCTGGTGCAAGAGGTAATGTTACAGTGGAAAGCTGTCTTCCAATCCAGTCCTGGTGCGAGTGCGATTTAATGGAACAGCCTTTAGGAGCTTTTACCAAAGGACCGCTTCAGGTTACAATCAAGCCATATGAGATAAAAACATTATTAATAAAATATAAATAATACGTTCGGGTTTCATAAGTTATTAATTGTAAAGAATATCGATGCACTCATATTCATTTTGTTGTTGATATCTTATTTATATACCTGAATAATAATACGAGGTTTTTATGAAAAAAGTTAAGCCAACAAAACAGCAGTTAGAATTTCTGGATTGGGAGTATGGTATGTTCTTCCATTTCGGAATTCGTACCTTTTATGAGGAGCATAGGGACTGGGATATGAAGCCAATGGATATTAAAGAATTTAATCCCAAGGAATTAGATTGCGGACAATGGATTCGGACCGTTGCAACTGCGGGAGCCAAATATGCCATATTGGTTACAAAGCATCACGACGGTTTTGCAAACTGGCCTTCTAAATATACAGAATACAGTGTTACAAATACTCCCTGGAAAGATGGTAAAGGGGATGTGGTGAAGGAATTTACAGACGCCTGCAGAACATATGGAATAAAGGTCGGCTTATATTATTCCCCAGCTGATTTTACCCTCAGAGAAGAAACAAGAGCAGCCAAAGAATATGATGATTATTTTATAAATCAGGTTAGTGAATTATTGATAAACTACGGAAAAATTGATTATTTATGGTTTGATGCCTGCGGTTCTCATGGAGTTGAATATGATAAAGAACGGATTATTAAGACGATCCGTTCTTTACAGCCGGAGATATTAATCTTCAATTTATGGGATCCGGATACGAGATGGGTGCTGAATGAAGATGGAATTGCACCAGAAGAATGCTTTAACACAACGAATGTTGCGGAACATCAGGTATTTGACAAAGAGCGTTTTATGCCTGCGGAATGTGATACAACCATAAGGGACCGCTGGTTCTATAGTGAGAAAAACGAGGATACGTTAAAATCAGTACCCTATCTGATGAAGCTTTATTATGAATCAATCGGTCATGGTGCTAACCTTCTGCTTGGCTTATCTCCGGATAGAAGAGGTCTGATTGAAGACAGTGATGCAGAGCGTACGATAGAGTTTAAGAATGAAGTGCTAAGACGTTTTGAACATCCCCTTTATCAATTACAGGATATAGCTCCTGACAATCTATATACATTAAGCTTTGATCAGGAGATCTGCATTAATCATGCAATCTTAGAAGAGGACCTTACAGAGGGAGATGGAATTATGAAGTATCGCCTCAGTGCAGTTCGTTCTTCTGATTTAGAAAAGGTAGTTTTATATGAAGGCACTAGTTTAGGTCATAAGAGAATTTATGAATTTTCTGAGATAAGTACTAATAAAGTTATTCTTGAAATACTAGGTAGTAACGAAACACATCGGATGAATAGAATTAGTCTTTATCATGTGAAATAGAGAGGGCATTATTTAAAAACTCTTATGCAGGAAGAGAGTGAATTGATGAAGTTCAAAAAGGAAAAGGAATTTAAATTGCAGCAGGATCAGGAGAATATTGTGATACCTTTTTTTGACGAAACCAATATAAATAGTCAGCTGCGACAATTACATTTTGAGCATGATCGAATAGAAACAATAGTTCTAAAACAGAAAATAACGAATCAGCAGACATTTCTGTTTCCTACAGAAAAAGGAAGTATCTCCATCACTTTCGTGTATCTTGGGAGTCGGGCAGATTGTAACCTGTTTCTTTCGAAGGAATTGTTTTGCAGCTTTGGTAGGGCGACAGAAGGTGATTGTCAGATATTGCTGGAAGGCTTAGAAGTTGGATATCATATAATACAGCAGATTACTGAGACAATCATCAAGGCTATCTACCTTGGTGCTTATTCCTTCGCGAAAGAAAAACTTAAGAGGGCATCTGGAGTACGGCTGTTTTCTATAAGAGATGAGCTGAAGAAGGAAAAAGATACTGATACATTTACCTTCATCAGTTCGGAAGATTTACAGAATAGTATCAAAAAAGCTGTCGACTATGGGGAATGCATCAATTATGCCAGAGTACTTGGAGATATCCCGAATAATTATCTTCATGTAAGACAATTTGCCGAGTATCTCCAGGACTTCGCCAATGAATATGAGCTTTCCTGTGAGATCCTTGGGAAAGAAGAGTTGGAAGAGTTACATAGCGGTGGAATATTAGGCGTTAATGCAGGCAGCAGCGAAGAACCTAAATTAATCACAGTCTATTATGAAGGAAGTAAAGAAGCACCGGTTACAGCTATCATTGGAAAGGCAGTAATGTTTGACAGCGGTGGTTATCATCTGAAATCCATCGATGGAATGACTGGTATGAAATATGATATGTGCGGAGCTGCCAATATGGTATCGGTGTTAGAGATAGCAGTAAGACAGAAAAGTAAGAAGAATATACTACTCGTAATCCCGGCGGTAGAGAATGTCATCAGTCCCGATGCCTGTAAGATGGGTGATGTACTTACTACTATGTCCGGAAAAACCGTGGAAGTATATAATACTGATGCAGAAGGGCGCTTGATACTATGTGATGCCATCACATATGCCATCAAAAAAGGTGCCGGCAGTATCATTGATCTCGCTACCTTAACTTATTCCTGTCAGAGAGCACTGGGAAATGATATCTCGGGAATCTATTCCAATCATGACAAGTTCTATGAGGCCTTTGCCACGAAGACAAGAGAACAATGCGAGAAGGTATGGCGACTCCCCTTAGATGACGTTTATCATAAACCCTTATACCGGACGCAAACAGCAGATTTAATAAACTATGCCCCAGATAGTCATGGCGGAGGCAGTATTGCTGCCTGCTTTTTAGAAGAGTTTGTAGGTAAGGAGATTCCTTGGATTCATTTGGATGTCGTTGGAACTGCAGTGAATCGAAGCGAAAGTAAGATGCAAAGCATTGGTGCAACAGGGGTACTAATTGCATCCATTGCAGCGTTTATGGATTAAAAAGTAGATGATGTAATACAACTATTGAAAGCTTCACGTAGATTAAAGGATGGGAGTAGTGTGGAAAATCATGATTTTCCACTAAGTGAATTGTTTACAATTCACTTTGCAAATATTGTGCTGACGCCCAAATTCGCAGGTCGGCGGCAGAATGGAGAGTTTTATGACTTTAGAAGAAAAACAATTACAACTGAATCAAGCCGTCGAAGAAATAGCAGGAAAGATTGCTGCTAAATTCATTGATGATAAACGGCTCTATGAGACATTTCGAAATTGCTATGTCAGCACTGCCAAAACGACAACTAAGTTTTTGGAGAATGACGAAGTGTTTGTATTTACCGGAGATATCGCTGCCATGTGGTTGAGAGATTCATCAGCACAGGTAGTTCACTATCTTCCGTTTCTTAAGGATTATAAAGTCTTGACAGAATTCGTTCGCGGGTTGATCAAAAGACAGATGCGTTATATATTAATAGACCCCTATGCTAATGCATTTAACGAAGAAGCAAACGGTAACTGCTGGGAGGTTGACATCACAGAATCTACACCCTGGAACTGGGAACGCAAATATGAAGTGGATTCACTTTGTTATCCCATCTGGTTAATCCATGAATACTACGATCAGACCAAAGATGAAGGTATCTTTACAGATGAGGTAAAGAAGGTATTCTTAACAATTTTAGCCCTTTGGAAGAAAGAACAAAAACACGATATGAGTTCCACCTATTCCTTTGTTAGACTGAACTGTCCGCCCTCGGATACATTATCCAGGGAGGGAAGAGGGGAACCGACTGCATATACAGGAATGACCTGGTCCGGTTTTCGTCCAAGTGACGATTCCTGCCAGTATGGATACCTGATTCCCCCTAATATGTTTGCAGCTGTTGTTCTTGGCTATGTTGCAGAGTTTTCAAGGAATATCTATCACGATGTTCAACTTACCAAACAGGCAGAAGAATTGAAGGAAGAGATTGAAAGAGGAATCAGGGAGTACGGTATCGTTCATGATGATGAGTTCGGTGATATCTATGCTTATGAGACGGATGGTTTTGGTAACTATAATCTGATGGATGACGCTAATGTACCAAGCCTGTTGTCCATCCCCTGGCTGAAATATAAATTGGCGGATGATGAAATCTACCAGAATACCAGAAGGTTCATCTTGAGCAGGAAAAATCCTTATTATTATGAAGGAACCTTTGCTAAGGGAATCGGCAGTCCTCATACTCCAATCCGATATATCTGGCACATTGCCCTGACCATGCAGGGATTGACTGCGCAGACACTGGAAGAAAAAGAAAGCTTATTGGAGCTGCTATTAAATACGGATGCAGGGAAAGGGGTTATGCATGAGGGCTTCTTCTGTGATGATCCGAATGCATTTACCCGAGAGTGGTTTGCATGGGCAAATTCCCTGTTCTCATTATTTGTGATGCAGTTATATTCATAGAAAATACAGGATTGTACTGTACGCCACATATAGCTTCCTTTGCTTATTTCTATATAGGTATAAGCTTTTCATGTTTACTTTTACAGAATTAATGTATGGGTTGTCCTGAATTAGCTATCATATATGAATTTTAGCAATTTTCTATCTATTATAGAGAGAAGTATTATCAGCGGATAAAGGTATACATAATCTAATCCACTGAAAGATTTATAAAAAGTGAGAATTAATAAGTTTACGAATTACAGAGAGAGGAACATTATATGAAATTAGAGAATTTTTATGAAAATCTAGAAGTGTTACATGTTGGCACGGAAGAAAATCGTAGCTATTACATTCCCCAGGACCTGGCTGGAAATGAAATGAGGGTTATGCTGAACGGAAATTGGAAGTTCAGATATTATCCTAACTTGGATTCCGTAGAAGATTTCCTTGAGGATGGGTTTCATATGGATTCTTCGGAGAATATCATAGTTCCTTCCAACTGGCAATTCCATGGATATGACCATCATCAATATACGAATATCAAATACCCATTTCCTTATGACCCGCCCTATGTGCCAATCGATAACCCCTGCGGACTCTATCGCAAGACAGTAAACCTGTCCAAGGAGGATATGGGGAAAAAATTATATCTTAATTTTGAAGGAGTGGATTCCTGCTTTTATCTGTGGGTCAACAAGTCCTTTGCAGGATATAGCCAGGTTTCACATTCCACAAGTGAATTCGATATCACAGAATATGCTACGGAAGGTGAGAATTTCATCTCCGTTTTGGTTCTCAAATGGTGTGACGGCAGTTACCTGGAGGATCAGGATAAATTTCGTATGTCGGGTATTTTCAGGGATGTATATCTACTGAAGAGACCTTTGGAATTTGTAAGGGATTATACGATACGAACTGAACTATCAGTGACACTAGACAGTGCACAGATAACGATTGAATTCGATCTGGTAGGAAATCCGCAGCTGCAGTGTACCTTAATGAATGCAGACGGCAATGTACTAAATCAGTCAATAGTAGAAAATAGAAAATATAGTATCAAGCTTGACAAGCCTGTCTTATGGAACGCAGAACAGCCCTATCAATACGTAATAGAACTATGCACACCGGATGAAAAGATCGTACAAAAAACAGGTATTCGTAATATCGTCGTGAAGGAAGGAAGTGTGCTGATCAACGGACAGGCAGTTAAGTTCAAAGGAGTTAACCGCCACGACAGCAGTCCTTATACTGGCGCTGCAATATCCAAGGAGCATGCTCTCACGGACTTAAGACTGATGAAGGAACATAACATCAACGCAATCCGAACCAGCCATTACCCGAACTCACCCTGGTTCTTGGAGCTGTGTGACGAATATGGATTTTATGTTATTGGTGAATCCGATATAGAATCCCATGGCTGCGGTGAAGTCTATTCTGTAGAAGATCTGGATTATGTATCACAGATTGCAAAAGATGGGAAGTTTAAAAAAGCAATCTTAGACCGTGTCCAAAGGAATGTGATCCGTGATAAGAATAGAACAAGTATCCTGATCTGGTCCCTTGGCAATGAAAGCGGCTACGGTGACAATATGATCGGGGCAGGTTATTGGGTGAAACAGTATGACCCAATGAGACTGCTGCATTATGAGGGTTGTACCTGGCAGGAATGGCAGCAGCAGGATACATCGATGCTTGATCTCTTCAGCAGAATGTATGCTTCCCCGGAATGGGTGGAGGAATACTGCGAAAATTCTGAGAATAAAAAGCCCTTCATCCAGTGTGAATTCTGTCATGCCATGGGCAATGGTCCTGGTGATATCGAAGATAACTTCAAGCAGATTTATCAGTACGATAATTACTGCGGAGGCTTCATCTGGGAGTGGTGTGACCATGCAGTTTATATGGGCAAGGCAGAGAATGGCAAGGATGTGTTCAATTATGGCGGGGACTTTGGAGAATTCCCTCATGACGGTAACTTCTGTATGGATGGACTGGTATACCCGGACAGACGCGTTCATGTCGGACTTAAGGAATACAAAAATGTAATCCGGCCGATCAGAGTAATTAGTGCTCAGCTTGAGAAAGGAATTATTGTTCTAGAGAATAAATTGGATTTCACCAATACGAAAGAATTCGTTAAGGTGCATTACGAATTAAAACAGGAGGGGAACCTTCTGGCAGAGGGAACCATTGACGGGCTGGATATTGAACCTCATAAGACCGGAACAATTGAGGTTAAGCTACCGGATGTAACCGAAGGCAATGTATATTTGAAACTTGATTATATACAGAAGAAGGATGGTAAATTAACTAAAGCAGGCCATGTCTTAGGTTTTGATCAGATTAAAATCTCAGAAGCCTATATTATTCCGGAAACCAGCAAAACCTCTGATGCTTTCGAAAGCCCGGAAGCCTTTAAAACCTCAGAAGCTTTTACAAACTCTAAGACTATCGAAAGTTCGGAAGCCTTAACAAGCCAGAATGCTTTCATACTCCCAGAAGCTTCCGCAACACCAGAAGCCTTAATGATTCAGAGGCGTGGACAGGATCAGAAAAGACCTTATCTGATTCAAGACGGCGAAAAGAGTTATAATATTCAATGGAACGAATTCACTTATAAGTTCTCTAAGACCCTCGGTTGCTTTGAGAAAATCAGCAAGAATGGTAAAGAACTATTAGCAGGATCAATGGAATTTAATATCTTTCGTGCTCCAACGGATAATGACATGAACATTATCAAGGAATGGAGAGAAGCAGGCTATGACAGAACAATTACCAGAGTATACAGCTGTGAATTAGCAGAAGGTGATAATGAAATCTCCATCCGCTGCAGCATGTCCATGGCAGCAATTTATCTTCAGAGGATCTTATCCTTTGAGGTTGTATGGAGCATTAGAGCAGATGGCTTCGTAAGCTATCAATTCGACGGTGAATTCTATGAACCCTTCCCATATCTTCCGAGACTGGGTCTTAAGTTAAAACTTCCAAAGACCTTCCAGACTGTAAGCTATTATGGTTACGGACCCGATGAGAGCTACTGTGATAAGCATCAGAGCAGCTATATTGATAAATTTACAACAACAGTTTCCCAGCTCCATGAAGATTATCTGAAACCTCAGGAAAACGGAAGCCATTATTACTGCAGTAATGTGAAAATATCGGACCAAAGCGAGGAACTGTCCATATATGGCGGTCAGCCTTTCAGCTTCAATGCTTCAAACTATACTATTGAAGAATTGATATTAAAAAAGCATAATCATGAGCTGGAGGAAGCGGATTTTGTTACACTCTGCCTTGATTATAAGCAAAGCGGCGTAGGCTCCAATAGCTGTGGACCCGAGCTAAATCCTAAATACCGCCTAACGGATCGAAAGATATCCTGGAACCTGGGACTGTTTTTCTAAAGGATTAACTTCCGATCAGGATCTGTATAGGAACTTGAGAAATATGATACTTTAAAATCTGTGCTATAATGAGATGATTGATTGGAGATTACATGAAGAATTATACCTTTGATACTACCATAGACAAAGAAGTGCTGGAAAACTATTTATCCAGATCAGTAACCGCAGCTTTCTTCATTCATACCAGGACCCTGGAGGATGATTTAAGGGCGATTAAGAATCTGGGAGCTAAATTTATCGGAAGAGCCTCCGGCATCTGGGAGCCTGATCCTGATGATGAGGAGCATTTTAGAAAGTCAAAATACCTTGCGGATCGAATTCATGAGATAGATTCTGAGATTATCTTGCAGGCCTGTATCTTTGAAGCGGTATACCGCCATATTGAAAACTTTCGGGTACCCGCCTATGTGTTTGAGGCCTTTGGTCTGGAACCGGAGGAGAGAGGCTTTCGCTTTGAAGAGATGCGTTTCCCACAGTCTCCCAAGGGATTCATCTGGGGAGAGGATGGTGCCCTTCCGGACATTGACCGACTGGAAACCAGACTTTGGTTCTATTACAGAGCAACAAGATATATCGATGCCGGCTACGAAGCCCTTCATATGGGACAAATTCATCTATACACAGCGAATGACCGGGGTATGGTAAAGATGGCAGAATTGATGGAGATGATCCGTTCATATGCCAGGAAACATGCCAGACGCCATAAAGTCTTGATGGATGCACATAGTCACGGTATTAATATCCGCGGAAAATTATTACTGGATTATCATGCAATGCCCTTTACCAGATACCCTGTCCTTGATAGGGAAGGAGAGAAGCTGGTGCTGGTTCGGGAGGGTTACAGCGAAGGCGGCTTAAATCCCAACGGCTGGAGTGCAGATGTGATGCCTTATCTTATGGAGTATGATAATTGGGGTGGCAAAGCAGTTGAAGATTTTGACCGCTTTACTTATGAAGAGCGTGCCTGGAAGGACTGGTGGGGTTATGACCAGATCGGCTGGTTTGCAAATCAGGACGAGGAAGGCCAGAGACATTTCCTGGAATATACCTACAAATGGACGGCGATTAATAATGTGAATGCTTACTTTGAGATACCATTTCGCAGAACTCTGGATGCAGCAGCGGTAACTATGAAGCGTGCAGATAATGGAGAAATCGATGCTCAGGATTATTACCAGATCAATACCAAGAGTCTCGGCTGTCCCATGGGCTTTGGACAAGAAGAAACTGTCAAACGGTTGTGGTCAATGGGAGACAGTTTACGTAAGAAAGCCGGTAATCCCGAGAGCTTGATTGATTATGGAGCAAAGAATACCTTTGATGAAGAGACCGGTATGAAGTTACCGGAAAAGATTGTTGTCTATGGCAGCTTTCAATCCTACGTAGGAGCAATCATGAATGACTCCAACAGTGAAGTTACCAGGATGTATTATATTGGTAGTAACACCTATACACTCTCAGTGGTTATTCCCTATGCGGGAGAGTATGATTATGCAGTTTCTACTTATGGGACGTTATCCGCTACCTATTGTTATGATAATTATCCTAGAAGCGGATCTACCAACAAAGGATTTTTCAAGGTAGAGAAAGACAATACCGTAGTCAGATTTCAGTATAGGTTTATAGATAATATCGTAACCATTGAACAATTTGAGGAGTAGCTTAATAGTCAGGTTAAGTCAGTTAAAACAGCCAATACGCGTGTTCGCAGCTCAGATTCAGAACTTCATCAATGATTGCATTGCATGACATATTTTGTTAAAAACTCAGGAAGAAGAGTAAAAGAAAAATAACTTTCACAAGGTGAATTATGAAAAACATATTTTACATTTATATAGAACCCGCAAGGCGGCTTCTTTTATCACATTTATTGATGGCGCACAGTGCCATATTGGAGGTAAATATGACAAATAAAGAATTGTTAGAAAGACAGAAGTGGTTTGTAAATCTCAGGTTAGGGATGTTTATTCATTTCAACAGTGCGACCTTTCAATTCAATAGTACGGAAATCAAAGACTGGGAGTATGACCATGAAAATGAAGGCCTTGAGAGAGAGTACTTCTTCGATCCCAAAAGCTTTCAACCTACCCAGCTGGATTGCAGGCAATGGGCAAAGGCAGCTAAGACACTGGGTGCAAGCTTCGCTGCCTTAACAACAAAGCATCATGAAGGCTTCTGCCTGTGGCCAACCAAAACGACGCAGCATTGTATTCGAAATGCAGTAATTACAACAGATGTTGTTAAGGAATATGTGGATGCTTTCAGGGCGGAAGGAATTATTCCGGGGCTATACTTCTCGATGCTTGATTTAACTCACCAGATCGGAAGAAAAAAGTGTACCAGGGAAGATGTGGAATATACCAAGAATCAGCTGACGGAGTTATTAACGAATTACGGTGAGATACCATTCATTATCATCGATGGCTGGCAGGCACATTGGGGCGGACCCTCCTATGAGAATATGCCCTACGAAGAAATCGATGCACATATCAAATCGATTAAGCCTAATTGCATGCTTCTGAATATCAGCTGCGAAAGTAACCTGGATCATACGGAAATCGTATTCTATGAAAATGCTGCAGGTCAGGAAGTGGAGGAGGGATTTGCAGGCCCCGGTGCATCCTGCAATATTTTGAACGAATGCTGGTTTTGGAGAAAAACAGATCCGGAGATGGAATTGAAAAGTGCCGAGTGGGCACTTAATAAAATAAACGATATGAATAATCATAATGTAACCTTTCTGCTTAATTCATCGCCAAATACGTTTGGTTTGATTGATGAAAATTTTATAAAACGTTACGAAGAAATTGGAAAACGGTATAAAAAACCGGAAGATATCAAGGACATACCTTCGGGCTGGATCATGAGATAAGGGGTGTTTTTTAACAACCCCCTTGCAGTAGTTGATGTGATAGGGTAAAATATGAGGATTAAAAGCAAAGCAATTTAGGAGTACTACTGAGTAATCAAAGGAGTATTAGCTGAGTGCTCTAAGGAGTATTAGCTGAGTGCTCTAAGGAGTATTAGTTGAGTGATCAAAGGAGTATTAACTGAGTGCTCTAGGGAGTATTAGTTGAGTAATCTGAGGGGTATATGAAAAGAGGGAAAACTAAGAATTAATTGCAGAGTAAGTATTGAGAAAAATATATAGAATTTTATAATGCTTCTAAGCGAGTTATTGAGTAAATCTATATAAGATTTCGTATGATGAATGGTGGAGGAAGAAATGACATGAAGGAGTACGGTATAACAGGCTGGACTAACAGTCAGGACAACAGAAAAAAGGTACTGGTTTTTATCAGTTTTATGATCATCATGGTTGTTATGGGTGCAAGTGACAGTCTGCGCGGTGTTTTTGCGCTGGTTTTTCAGAATCACTTCAAGCTAACAACATCCCAGGTATCTATGATTATCATGGTGAGTTATATCGGTAATCTGGTGTTTTTGTTCTTTGGGGGTTCTTTTCTGGATCGCTTTCAGAAGAAAAAAGTATTTATCACCGTCCTGTGTATCTGGATGAGCGGAGCAGTTCTCTTTATTATGACAGACAATTTCATCGTGCTTTTAATTGGCATGTTCTTATGTATGGGAGCTTCCACCTTGATTAATACCACAATCAATATTCTTGTACCGGTTATTTTCGCTGCTTCACCGGGATTGATTGTGAATGTTTTATACTTTGTACAGGGTATCGGAACCAGTGGGAGCCAGAATGCAATCGGCAGCTTAACCATGAGCTTTACCTCCTGGAAGCTGGTAAATATGATACTGATTACCCTGGCAGTTCTCGGAGCAATCTTTTTATTCATCAATGAAATCCCGGATGTTAAGCAGAAGGATAAGAAAAAGGTTACCTATGGAAGTATCATAAAAACGCCGGCCTTCGTATTCTTTACACTGATATTCGGTTTTTATTTTATCGCTGAGCATGGTATCCTGAACTGGCTTATCATCTATGGGACAAATGAATTAGGTTTTACCACAGCGAAAGCAGCCAGATATTTATCCATATTCTTTGGTGGGATAACCATTGGACGTTTTGTTTTTGCTCCTGCAGTGCAGAAGCTGGGAGTCGCCAAAAGCATTGGCATCTTTGGATGTGTGGGTATGGTTTTCTATGTGCTTGGAATTATCTTCAGCAGTAAAGCAATCATATTATTAAGCCTGTCAGGCTTTAGTATATCCATCGTATACCCGACCCTGGTGCTTATGATCAGGAACTTTTATGAGAATGACAGAATTGCAACGGCAACCGGTGCAGTAATCAGTCTTGCAACAATTTATGACATCTGTTTTAATGCGGTCTTTGGTAAGCTGATAGACAACTTTGGTTTACGGACATCCTTTTACATACTTCCTGCAAGCATGTTGATATTTTGTGTATTGTTTCTGATCTTCTGCAAAACGGTAAAGCCTGTTAAGAAAGCATAGTACTGCAAGACTAAAGTTTTTCAGATAAGCCGTGAAGGAGTTATCTGATTAAGTTAAGATTTTATAAGGGACAAACCAGCAGTACCATAGCTATAAGAGATTATGGAAGTTGATACGTGGAGTCATACATTTGATAAGACAATAAAGCACGGACTAGAAATTGGCGCTAGTGTGAATTAAAAAATAATTCACGCGGGAAGAACCGCGAAGTTCGCACAATAGTGCTCACTCCTTGTTCTTCCAAGGTTTTGAGCTGCCTTAAAAGGCAACATGGAGGTATAGTATGCAATTTTATAAGGTATCTGATTATAAGGAAATGAGCCGGAAGGCTGCCAATATCATTTCGGCACAGATTATATTGAAACCGGACTGTGTTCTTGGGCTGGCTACCGGTTCGACTCCGATTGGTATCTATCAGCAGTTGATTGAGTGGTATATAAAAGGGGATCTGGATTTTGGCGAAGTGAAAACCGTCAATCTTGATGAATATAAAGGGTTATCGCCGGAAAATATTCAAAGCTATCATTATTTCATGAAGGAAAATCTGTTTCGTCATGTAAATTTAAAGTCATCGAATACCTTTATACCAGATGGATTAGCATGGAATAGTGAGGATGAATGCAATCGCTTTAATGAAGTGATCGAGCAATTGGGAGGCATCGATCTTCAGCTTCTTGGCCTGGGACATAATGGTCATATAGGATTTAATGAACCGGGGGAAGCTTTTGAAAAGGGTACCCATTGTGTAACACTTACTCAGTCTACAATTAATGCTAATTCCCGTTTGTTTAATGAGGGAGAGGTTGTCCCAAACGAAGCTTATACCATGGGTATCAGAACAATCATGCTGGCTAAAAAAATTCTTCTTGTGGTCAGCGGTAAGGATAAAGCGGAAATTCTTAAAAAAGTTTTGACTGGGCCGATTACACCGGCTGTTCCGGCTTCCATCTTACAGATGCATTCCGATTTTACCGTTATTGCAGATGCCGATGCCGCAGAGCTGTTATAGAAGTAGATTACAAGCTTCCTTTTACGAAAAGGTTAGAAACGACAGAGAAATATAAAAAGGGCTTTTGACTAAGTTAGACAGAAGCCCATATCCATAAGCAGTTGATGGAAAAGATTTATCAGGGTATCACTATGTATTGCTACATAAATACCGCTATATTCCTGCACAGGAATCAGTGGAGACAATTTTATAATCGGAATGAAGGTATCTTTCTGTAACAGGTATGCCTGATAATTGATCATTCAGCAGTTCAACACATTGTTTTGCCATCTCCTCATAATTTTGCACCATCGTTGTCAGGCTGGGTTCTAACGTGGTTGCAACGGAATTACCACCCAAGGCAGCGACGGAGATGTCTTTTCCTATGGCATATTCTCGTTCCTTGCATATTTCATATACTCTTGCACCGGCGATATCGGAAGGGACAATAATAGCAGTATACTCAAAATCCTTATTCAGGTGTTCTTTTAAATATGCGTAAGCCGTATTTCCTTCATTATCCGCATGGATAACCTTACAATTGTCTTTATTAATACGATAAAGATGAAGAGCCTGTTCAAAGCCTTCGTTTCTATCAATGGAAATAGTATAGTCTTTTTCGTAATTGAAAAACAGAATTTTTCTATGGCCAAGTTTGATCAGTCTTTGGGTTACTTCAAAGGTTATCGTAACATTATCGACGTCGATATAATAATAACCCAAATCCTCTTTCGGGCGACCAATAATGACAAATGGAATATTATCCTCAGAGATCAGCTTGATACGGAAATCGTCAACTAAGGGAGCAAGTAATATAGCACCATCAATTAAGCTTTTCGAATGCAGATTTGATGACATCTCCTGCTGATTGACCGAATAATAGAGGAGAGTCTTATAACCGATTTCAGACGCTGAAATCATGACTCCTTTAATCAAATCTCCAAAAAAACGCTCATACTTATTGTTGGTACCCAAAAAAAGTCCGATAACATTCGTTCTTTTGGTTACCAGTGTGGATGCTACAAGACTGGGAATATAATCTAGCTGTCTGCATGCAGCCATAACACGTTCTCTTATTTCCGGACTTACATTTTTAGTTCCGTTCAAACAGTTAGACACTGTTGACTTGGCAACTTTAGCAAGTTTTGCAACATCATTAATCGTAGTCATATAAATCTCCATTCGAAGTGTAAAAAATCCTGATTTTACACACTGACTTTCGGGCATAAACCTCGAAGAATAGCCGCATTTGCTATTCTTCAAATGGTCCGCATGTTTTAAGCGGGGCTATTTACACTGTCACATTATTATTTTTCGTGTGTTTATAAAACCTGAACGGCTAACCTTAAATTGGTGATAATTTCAAGTTATCATTAATTATATAGCCTTATAAATTAAAAAGTCAACGGCTAAGGTATAAATGGCAGTACTTTAATCAAGTGGTATTTTTACTGTCAAAATCTCAAATGGCTTGAGAGTAACAGGTCGGCTAAGATCAAGCTCTTCGATTTCCTGTTCCATCAGATCGCAGAGATACGCTTTTTTACAGGAAAAGCCAAGGTTTAGGTACGTGCTTTCCTGTCTGCCATAGCATTCATACAGCCTTACAATACAGGAATTACTGTCTTCAGCCATTTTGATGCTTTCAATAACGACTCTTTCATTATCAAGGCTGCAGATCGATGCTACGGATCTTTGGGCAGGTACGATTACCGGTGGCCTGTTGAGCGAATAAGCTTCCTTCACAACATCGGAAGAAGCAAAATCCTTTTTGTGCGGATATAAGCTGTATGTAAATTCATGAGTACCCAGATCCATATCTTCATTTGGATAACTATTGTTTCTTATTAAATGAAGATCAAGGATATTGTTCTTTACATAGTGACCATATTTACAGTCGTTTAATAATGCAACGCCATAATCCCCCTGGGACAAGTCCACATACTTATGGGCGCATATTTCATATTTGGCAGTATCCCAGCTGGTGTTATTATTGTTGCTTCTCTTCAGGTTACCGAATTGAATATTGCAATTCACATGATTTGTATATACATTAACGGCGAAGGAGGTTCTCAGGAGTTTCATTCTTTCCTGCCAATTAACTGATGTTTTGAAATCAATCCTCTTACTGTCCTCCGTTAATACAATGCTCTGCTCAATGGTTGAACTTCGATATTGTAATCGATTTGTTCTGGTAACAAAGGGACCATCCATGGAATAGAAGACTTCTATTAGTATGGGTTGTTCACCACCGAATTCTCTGGTTACAGGAGAGAAGTCCCAGTTGTTTCCATTGATCTCGTCGTAGATGCATAATTTATTGCTGTCATCCGTAAGTACTTCCTTGTTGTAGTCTTTATCATAGACGGATTTGATTGTTCCATCGCTGTTAAATAATACTTTAATCAGGTTGTTTTCAAGGTAGTCATCACCATATGCCAGACTGCAGCTGGAATATGGAGTATCATTAATTTCAGCTATTGCAAAAGGAGGAATCGCAGTTTTATACCATATATCCCGAACCTTATTGTAGCTCACCATGTTCCAGGACAGACTATTTAATAAGTATCCGTTCTTAGCAGGGATATCACCCTTAAGTTGAATAGAAGCTTCATTCATAAGGGAAGAAGCTTTTGAAAGTAAAGAATTGTAACGCTGCGTACTTTCGTCATAAACGCGCTTTATGGATGATCCCGGTAAGATATCATGGAATTGATAGAGCAGGACTTCTTTCCAGATTTCTAAAAGCTCCTCCTGCGGATACCTGTAGTTACCGAGTATATGCGCCATTACGGCTGCCAGCTCAAGCTCACAAAGCTTATGTTCCATGCGACGGTTTAACTTTTTATTCTCTGACTGAGAAGTGTAAGTACCCTGATGAATTTCTAAATAAAGCTCACCAACCCAGGTTTTATATTTGTCCCTATTCTTCTCCAGCTTTTTGAAGAAATCAATAGAGGGTTCCTGAACTACAGGGGAAAGACCGTTTAGATTTTTTATTCTCTTCATGCTTTCGAGATGCTCTTCCCCAGGCCCGCCTCCCCCGTCACCAATGCCAAAGAGCAGTAAGGCGTGATCTGATACATCCAAATCTAAATTATCTGCTTCTGTTTTATGTGCAGCCCGGGGCAAACCGGAGCTGTTATAGGTACCCTCCGGTGGCATATGGGCCAGAACCCTGGAACCATCAAGTCCTTCCCATAGAAATGTGTGATAAGGAAACTTATTGATTTCATTCCAGGAAAGTTTTATGGTCATAAAATAATTAATACCGGATTTTTTTAAGATTTGAGGAAGAGCAGCAGTATAGCCAAATACATCCGGAAGCCATAAGGTTTTTACATCAATTCCAAATTCTTGTTTGAAAAACCGTTTACCATAAAGAATTTGACGAACCAAGGATTCGCCACCGGTTACATTGGTATCAGCTTCAACCCACATACCTCCCTGAACTTCCCATCTGCCTTCCTTTATCCGCTCTTTGATTCTTTCATAGAGCTGCGGAGAATCATTTTTCACCCATTCATATAACTGTGGCTGACTCGAGCCGTAGATATACTCTTCGTAGAGGCTCATATTTTTTAATACGGTTGAAAAGGTTCTTAACGCTTTACGCTTTGTCTCTCTGATAGGCCAGAGCCATGCCAGGTCTATATGGGAATGGCCTATTGCACTGATTTCATAGCTTGAAGTACCGGAAGTTTTTGCAAGCTCTGGTCTTAATCGTTCAATTCCTCTTTCTGCTTCCTGTGTATCATAATTCTTCATAAGATGAAATACATCACAGAGAGCTGCATATATTTTTTGATATCTTGCCGAATTCTTAGGAAGCACCGTTGATAAATCAGCAAGAATCTCTATATCATAGAACAGCCTGTGCATCCTTAAGTCAATGCATGCGATGTCCGCATCTACGATAACTGCACCATCTGAGTAATTACCGAATAAATCATTACAACCGCAATCAGCCCAAAGATCCACTGTCACTGCTCCCTTATCCAGTGGTAGAACTCTTTTACCCGGTAAACCAAGTGATTTGTCAAAGGTGGAGCTGACATTGGTAAGTCCGCAGATAGGGGTTCCCTCCTTATCATAAACACATAATTCTCCATTAATATCGATTAACAATACTAAATCGCGACCTATATATTCAGAGGGAATATTTCCTTCAAAATGAAACCAGGCACAATCCCAGATTTCGCCCCAGCAGTCACCAATTGCTAAGCTTCTATGTTCCCCTGATGTTCTGTCAGGAAACTTGATTGGCTCTTTCGTTTTCCAGGCGTTGATTTTCAGAGGCTGAATTTTGGTGTATACATGTTCAAATACCTTCTTTTTAAGAAGTTGTATCATATCATCATAGTGCCGATTAAAAGTATGCATAATTATCTTCCCTTCTTTTACGTTAACCGCGAAAACCGGTTCACTAAAATAATATATTTTTTTGCGGAAAATGTCAATAGTTTTACATTTGAAAGTATTATTTTTATTAATTGATCAAAATCTATTGACATATTCCTAATTGGCATTATAATAGTCTTGTAACCAAGAAAGCACTAATTACCCTATGCCAATTTGTTAATATTTTCATATATTATTAAAATTACTGAACTAATTATGGCAATATGTTGTAAAAAACATACATATGACCTTGATTTGATTGTGTAAATAGAACAAAGAGAATGAGCAGAGAAACAGGGGAATAATATCATACTTTTTATGCTTTTAAATGTAAACATATAAATATCAATTATTATTGTTTACTTTTTTTATGGGGCAGAAGAAAAACGGTTTTCTTGTACCGGAAAAACGATCAATTGGAGGGATTGCTTTGAAAACTATGCAAAAAATATGCATCTACCTGGTGTGCATTGCTTTATTAGGTATGAATTTCACGCATGTGCAGGCTTCGAGAAAAACTACTTACCAGGATTATTCCAGTCAAATTAAGGACTATGATTTCAACAATGAGGAAATCGTATTGAAAGGAACGGATTTTACCAAGGCAAGAAATGGCTACAAATCAACAGTAGATAATAAAGAAGCAGTATTTACAAGTGAGGATGACTACGTTGAATGGAAGGTGAATATCAAAAGCAAAGGTTTCTATTATATGGAGGTTCTATATTATCCTCTGGAAGGAACCGGCAGTGCGATTGAGCGAAATATATACATCGATGGCGAGATACCCTTTGATAAGGCTTATGCAGTAGAGCTTTCAAGATTTTATAGAGACAATGGGCCAATTACGCAGAGTAAGAGTGGTATGGACATAAGACCGGATCAGGTAGAGGTAAAAAAATGGTCTACCGCAAGAATCACCGATAAACTGACCTCACAGGGTGAAGTGGTTTATTTCAATTTAAGTGAAGGTGAGCATACGATAGCTCTTGAGTCCTTAAAGGAACCAATGGCGATTGCTGAAATCAGATTGATTTCACGTAACTTTGAA
>DATMUM010000052.1:0-29523 GCA_035564175.1 Mobilitalea sp. | reverse complement strand
ATTTTAAAAAGTCTTTGTCTTCATTTGTAAGAACAATTGACACAATAATTTTTGACATATTGAACCATCTCTTTTCTGTAGTATGATGATTCAATTATAACACACTTTTATATATCAACAACTTAATCAATGTTACACTAGTACATCGTTTTGCAAATAACTAGACTGAGTACGTAGGATAAACTTACAGAGGTGACATCCAAAAAACACAGGCGTAGTGGGGCTACGCCGAGGCTTTTTGGATGTTGCATCTGGAAGTTTAGACAAGTAATCGGTCTAGTTAATTTGAAAACGATGTACTTGGGTATTCCTGAATTTATTCTTTTGTGTTAATTATTCATACCAACGTCCATTCCGCCACTTCACGGCGCTACAAAACCCATGCTTTTTGGGCATAAATCATGAAGAATAGCCTCTTTTGCTATTCTTTAAATGGCAGCATGTCTTTCATGGGACGATTCATACTATACTTTTACATGGCAAAGTACTTCAGCAGTTATCAAGGTATCCAATGCTACACTTTATCTACTCGTATGATTGTCATATCTGCTCCTCTGCCATACTAAAATACTGCTGCTTCTTCGTATAGTATCGATAATAAATCGTAAATAAGACGGAGGTTACCGTCCAAGTCAGTGGATAACTGAAGAGTACCGTCTTAACGTCCGGGATAATCGGTACCACAGTGAATAGCCACAATACACGAAGTGCACAGATTCCAAGGCCGGACATTACCATAGGAATGAAGGAATTACCCAGGCCTCTTAAGGATCCGGAGAAAATCTCAATTACCACATAGGTAAAGAAGGTCGGTGCCATAAAGCGTAATATCTCCACACCTATATCAAGAACGAGGGGATCCTTTGTAAACAGCTGATAAATGTATGGTCCCGTAAAATAGAGAACAGCACTAAGTACTATTGCAACCGACATCACCATCCTGAGGCAAACCCTGACTCCCTTACGGACTCTGTCATATTTACCCGCACCGAAATTCTGACCAACAAAGGTTGTGATCGAGATACCGAAGGAGCTCATCGTCATCCAGAAGAGACCGTCAATCTTGCCATAAGCAGTCCAGGCTGCGATGGTATTGGTTCCGAAGCTGTTCATATTCGACTGGATAATTACATTGGAGGAGGTATACATCAGGGATTGGAGACCTGCCGGGAAGCCAATCCGGACGATTTTCACCAGCATTTCCGAATGAAAACGAATCTTTCGTAAATTCAATTGATAGCATTCCCCGGTTCGCATCAGGGTAATACATACCATAACGGCGCTGAAAATCTGTGAGATTACCGTTGCCAGCGCAACTCCTGCGACACTCCAGCGAAAGACAACGACAAACAGTAAATCGAGTAATATATTTAAAAATACGCTGGCGATCAGGAAATACAAAGGGCGCTTGGAATCACCAATCGCACGTAATATTCCTGCTCCCATGTTATAGACCAGGTTAGCAATCATACCTGCAAAATAAATTCGGATAAAGGTCAGGGAATATGGCATAATATCATCCGGTGTTCCCATCCAGTGAAGTGCATAAGGAGCACCAAGAATACCGATGATCATAATCACAGTACCGCCGACCAATGCCAGAGCAATCGCCGTATGTACCGCTTTACTTACCTCCTGCTCATATTTACCTCCATAATATTGGGATATGGCAACGGTTGCACCCGAGGAAATACCGATGAAGAAGCCTACAAAAAGATTGATCAGCGTTCCCGTTGTTCCGCCTACGGCGGACAATGCTTCTTTTCCCACGAATTGTCCCACGACGATTGCATCTACCGTATTATAAAGCTGCTGAAAAAATGTTCCAAACAGGAGGGGAAAGAAAAATATGAGAATTTGCTTCCAAATGACTCCGTCCGTTATTCCATTGCTGCCTTCCCTATTCTGTATCATATGTCATCTCCATTCCGCCGCCTTTGACGGTGTTACTATTCCCGCTAAGTAAATTATAATGAACATTCTACCCTATACGGACACAAAGCGCAAGTAACCCTATTACTGAAAAGTTTGATTTAAGATCAGCACCTTTATGTCATAATGAATAAATACAGTCTTATTCTGTCCTTGGTACGGATAAATAAAGTCATATCCGGAAAAACTATTTCACTAAGCCAGATAATAGAAAGGATGCTGTAAAGATGGATAATAATAAAAACCGGATGAAAGACCGCCCAAAAAGCAATACTGAGCTTCGCAAAATGCACCCGTTGGATAATGCTGATATCGGCACTAAAAATGCCCAGATTATCGGAGTTCATGAAGCTAAACATGAAAAAAGCAGAAATACAAACAAGGAGCACAATGTAAATTAAAATCATTCAGGGCTGAATATGTGGAGAAGGCAGAAAAACTTTATCACACAGGAGCTCTAAATATTCTTTCACCAAGGCAGCGGGCTATAATGTACATATCAGATTATGATCTTACGTTATAGCCCGCTTTCCTTTATGTGGAATAATATGAAGAATAAGAATAGGCGATACTATATCCAAGGTTTTTGAAAAATATGGAGATACAAATGATTTTACTATGACGGAAACAATTGGATCCATAAAGTTTTTACCAGCAAATCCATCCTATACAGAAAGGTTATAATATGAACTTTATGGAAATTTAATAATTTTTAGAAAATCGTTATTTTCCACTTGCTTATATTACATATATGTATTATTATTTTACTATAAATTAACATATTACAAAACATCTTTTACTATATCAGGAGGACATAAGATACATGTCAAGCGCAATCGTATTTCAATCAGATTTTGGACTAGTTGATGGTGCTGTATCAGCTATGCATGGTGTTGCATTTTCAGAAGATCCTACGATGAAAATCTTTGATTTAACCCACGAAATCCCGCAATATGATATATGGGAAGCCTCCTACCGTCTGATACAGACTGTGGAGTATTGGCCAGCTGGAACAGTTTTTGTCTCAGTGGTAGATCCGGGAGTTGGTTCCTCCAGGCGAAGCATCGCTGCCAAGACCTCCTCAGGCAGATATATTATCACGCCTGACAACGGAACGCTTACCCATATCAAGCGAATGCTCGGTATCAGCGAATTAAGAGTAATTCATGAAGCTTCCAACCATCTTCCCCATTCTGAGCTTTCCTACACCTTCCATGGCCGCGACGTATATGCTTATGTAGGTGCAAGGCTTGCCGCAAACCACATTACCTTTGAAGAAATCGGTGAACCGGCAGAGATTGATAGTATTGTTGAGCTTCCTATCATCGACCCCACCTTTGAGAATAACACCATCGAGGGAACCATTGACGTGCTGGATGTGCGTTTCGGTAGTCTTTGGACAAATATTCCTTATGATTTATTTGCAAAGCTTGGAATTGAAAAAGGAGAACGGGTGGAAGTCAGTATTCGTAACGATACCCGGTTTGTTTACCAGAACATCGTAACTTATGCCAAATCCTTTGCAGATGTGCGTGCGGGAGAATGCCTCGTCTATATTAATTCCTTACAGAACATGGCTGTAGCAATTAATCAGGGTTCTTTTGCCAAGGCATATAACATCGGAACTGGCACAAGTTGGAGAATAAAATTAAAAAAAGCACCTCGTATCATTTACGAGAACTAAAGGAGGAAATATTTATGAAAAAGAATGGAATTCGTTCCGTAGTTGCAATCGGTATCGGTACTGCATTATTCATCGTACTTTCCTATGTAGCTATACCTACCGGTATCCCTAATACCTCAATTCAGACCAGAGTAGCACTGCTAGGCTTTATCTCTGCTATCTTTGGACCGGTTGTCGGCTGTGCTGTTGGTTTATTAGGACACGCACTTGCTGATGCCCTCCAATACGGTAGTGTATGGTGGAGCTGGGTATTCCCGGAAGGTGTGGCAGGTCTTCTGATTGGTCTTTTTGCAGCAAGATACAAGATTGAAGAAGGCGGCTTTGGAGGAAAGCAGATTGTATTATTCAATGTAGTTCAGGTTATTGCCAATGCTCTTGCCTGGATATTAATCGCACCGGTTTTAGATATCCTGATTTACGCAGAGCCTTCCAATAAAGTATTCACCCAGGGTGCAGTAGCATGTGCATTTAATATCGTTGCCGTAGGCGTTATCGGCTCCTTACTGGCGGTTGCTTATTCCAAGATAAAATCTAAGTCCTCCAGTCTGAGCAAAGAAAATTAATATCCGCTACCATAACCGGTAATGTTATAGTATAATGAAGTATCAGTACATAAAAGATAAGGCCTGATACCTTGAACGTAAACTTATGAGTGTTGCCGTATGCATCAGCTTATCCAGCATACGGCAGCACTCTCTTATTCATGACAGGTAAATTGGCTATGAGAAACCCATTTAGTGAATCCCAACATAATCAAAATCCTAATCTGTGGCCTAAATAAGCTTGATTGGGCGATTTATTAACATACCTAGGGAAGAAAGGTTTTTACCATGAAGAATCCGATCATCGAATTCAAAGATTACAGCTTTAAATACCGGACTCAGAAAGAACCAACCTTAAATCATATAAATCTCACCATTTACGAAGGTGAGAAGGTGCTGATCGTCGGTCCCTCCGGCTCCGGTAAATCCACACTGGCACACTGCATTAACGGTCTGGTACCATTTTCATATACAGGGGAAGTAAGCGGCAGTCTATCCATAGCGGGAAACAGTCCCGACAAACTGGAGGTTTTCGGCCTGTCGAAATTAGTAGGTACCGTATTGCAGGATCCGGACGGCCAGTTCATTGGCCTTACTGTTGCCGAGGATATCGCTTTTGCGATGGAAAATGACTGTACCCCTCAGTCGGAGATGCTTGATAAGGTTGCTTCCTCTGCTGCTTTAGTTGGTGTGGAACGATTACTGGATCATTCTCCGCAGGCATTATCAGGCGGACAGAAGCAGCGGGTTGCCATCGCCGGGGTTATGACCAACCAGGTGGATATTTTATTATTTGATGAACCTCTGGCCAACCTTGATCCAGCCACCGGAAAATATGCGATCGAGTTAATCGATACTATCCACCAGAAGACCAAGTCAACCATCGTCATCATAGAGCACCGGCTCGAGGATGTTCTTCATCGTGATGTTGACCGCATTATCGTTGTGAATGACGGCAGAATTATCTCCGGCAGTACGCCGGACGAGCTTCTGTCAACGCAGCTGCTCAAGGAGGTTGGCATCCGTGAGCCCCTTTATATTACGGCGATGAAATATGCCGGCTGCGGCATTACCCTTCAGAACGCACCTTCCCATATTGAAACCATCCAACTGGAGCAGGATAAAACGAAAGTCCAGAACTGGTTTTCCACCAGAATGAAACCGGAGAAGGAAATCTCCGGAGAGGCTGTATTAACTGTTGAAAACCTATCCTTCTCTTATGAAAATCAGAAGAATGTACTAAATAATATCTCCTTTACCGTCCGCAAGGGTGAAATGATAAGCATCGTCGGCAAAAATGGCGCCGGCAAATCTACCCTATCCAAGCTGATCTGTGGTTTTGAAACGCTTAGCGGTGGACGTATCCTTTACCAGGGTGTTGACATGGTTAAGGATTCCATTAAAAAGAGAGCGGAAAAGATTGGTATGGTAATGCAAAATCCCAATCAGATGATCTCAAAGGCTATGATATTTGAGGAGGTTGCCCTGGGGCTGCATGCCCATGGAGTAAAGGAAGAGGAAATCAAGCAGCGTGTAGAGAAGACGCTGAAAATCTGCGGTTTATACCCCTTCCGTAATTGGCCGATTTCCGCTCTCAGCTTCGGGCAGAAGAAGCGGGTAACCATTGCTTCCATCCTCGTACTTGACCCGCAGGTTCTTATACTTGATGAACCGACCGCCGGACAGGATTTCAGACATTATACTGATATCATGGAATTCCTGGAAATGATTAACCGTGAATATGGAATCACCATTATCATGATTACCCATGATATGCATCTGATGCTGGAGTATTCCAACCGGGCTGTGGTTATTTCCGACGGTCACCTGATTGCTGATACCAGTGCAGCAGAGATTCTCACCAACGAGACCATCATCGAAAAGGCTAATCTAAAGGTTACATCCTTGTATGAACTGGCCGTGCGCTGTGATATCCCGGAACCTACCAGCTTCGTAGAACGCTTTATTGAATATGACAGGGAGGTGCGCGGACAATAACGGGCGAAATTAGATATCTGCCCTCATTTGTCATTTATTATGGCTCAATTATTAACATTTTCTCATAAAGATACCTGGATTCACAGGCTCTGTGGCTCCACGAAGATGATCTTCTTCATTCTCTGGTCCGTAGTCGGAATGGTTACCTACGATACCCGGGTATTAGCCTTTATGCTGATATTCAGCATCATTGTTTTTGGTATGTCTAAGACAGAATACAGACAGGTTGCCACGGTGTTCAAGATTATCGGGTTTTTCCTGGTTATAAATATCCTTGCGATCTTCTTCTTTTCACCCTATGAAGGCGTAAAAATCTATGGTTCAAGAACCGACCTTCGGCATCTGTTTGGCAATTACACCCTGACCAGAGAACAACTTTTCTACGAATTTAATGTCATGATTAAATATTTTACAGTCATTCCGGTAGCGCTAATGTTTATTGTTACCACGAATCCCAGTGAATTCGCTGCTTCCCTCAATAAATTGGGTGTTAAGTATTCCATCGGTTATTCCGTTGCGATTGCCCTTCGTTATATCCCCGATGTACAGAAGGATTTTCACGAAATCAAACAGGCACAGGAGGCAAGAGGAATTGATATGTCCAAGAATGTCAGCCTCCCAAAACGAATCAAAAGTATGATGGCTATCCTGTTCCCACTCATTTTCTCCAGCCTTGAACGGATTGACGTCATCAGCAATGCGATGGAGCTTCGCGGCTTCGGAAAGCATAAAAAAAGGACCTGGTACTCTGAACGCAAGTTCCAGCTGCCCGACTATCTGTCTATTGCATTTATTATCATATTCACGGTAATTGCTATGGTTGTCACCTTCTACGACGGGTCACGTTTTTATAATCCGTTCTAGACATCATGCTATACCGGCATCACAATAAAGAAAAAACGGAGACAAGAAGTTAAGCTGCCTCCAGGTGATGCACATAATTATTCATTTTTACAGGACCAAATTAACGATTCTTTGAGCTATCTTGATAAATAAGAAAAAGGCTGGGTGAGAGCTTGCATTTCTCACCCAGCCTTTTTCCTTCGGGGTATATTATTCAGACTACCCCTCCCCTTTACGCTATGAAAATTTGATCATTATGAATAATGGATTCCATAATCCATAATAAAGCTTGATTCAGGTACCGGACATAAATAGGTACAGTCTTTCGAGGCTTTCTTATTGATACATAATATATTAACATTATCTCTTTACCGCATCAACGTGTTAATCCGTGCGTTTACGTGCTCATTTAATAAGGAATTATTGCAGCTTTTTGGATATATTTTGTATTTATGTATAATTTTGTTGACCATCATTTCAGGTAAGGGTACAATGAATTACAAGACAATTGATAAGAGGTGATGATATGAGCAAATTTGCCTTTAATGACATCTTTAAAGAGATAGTCGATACCTATTACATAGACAGCACTGCTCTTGGCACAATGATTGATCGAGACTCAAGCAGGATCAGGCATTATAAAGTAGACAGCAAACCTGGTAAGGCAATACTGGATAAATTAATTCAATCCATCTGCGCAATCATTGATGAGAAAAATGATGCTCATATTAATAATCTGCTAATGGAACGATTAAACCAATACCTTCATGACAGAGATCTGCTAACCGAGGAAATCCGGAGCAAGCTTTCGGAAATCAAAAATATAGACACCTATGTCGCATTTCTTCTGAGAAAAAGCCGTGAAACGACTACGGAAACTGTAAAAGCGAATAACATATCCATCGGAATGCAAATGAATCCGCTAATCGATCACAGCTTAAGCACTAAAGTGAATCAGGCACACCAGTATTTTGAAAATAACCTTTATCAGGAAGCAATCGGTATTTACGAAGAGCTGACGAAAGATGCTACATTATCGGAGCAGCCCCAGCAGGCACTTATTGTCTATTCCGACCTCGGCTTAATATACAGAAACAGCGCCTTAAGCCAGTATAATGAGGAATTATTGCAAAAAGCCATTCATTACCTGGACATCGCTTCAGAGTTATCCGAGCAATTGAATGATTTGCTTAATTATGCTTTAGTGAATAAATATCTTGGTACAATATACACCTTTCTCTTTAATTTTGAGGACTCAGAGAATAATCTAAAAAAAGCTACCAATTATTATAACAATTCCTTGAGCGCGCTGGTTAAGATCAATAATCTTGATGAGCATTCCAAGGTTCTGATTAACTACGGCATTCTATATCTATATTACTCAAATATAAGAAACACCCGTAATTTTCTTAAGAATGCCATCAGCTATTTCTCTAAGGCGATGGATTATTTTGAGTCACATTCCAATCATTATTTTCATGCACTGGCCTGCCTGAACTGCTCCGGCGCTTACAGCTTTCTGGCTGAAATATGTAATACGGAGGCTAATGCAGCCCTTGCCACCAAGATGACGCAGAATGCCCTCAAGGTATTTACCATAGAGGATTACCCCATCCTATATGCCCAATGTATCTCCAATCTAGGCTATATCCATTATATTTTGGCCAAATGCTTTGATACGGTTACGAATTGCAACAAGGCTATCAATTATATTCAGCATGCCCTCAGCATCGTTACCGAAGAGGTTGATGTCAATTCTTATGCGATCGCTCATCTGAATCTTTCCGTAATATACACCCTGCTGAGTAATCATGTGGACAAGCAGGATAATATTGCGAAGGCGATGGATAGTCTGAACCGATGTAAAAAGCATTATCAGCAGGAGAGCTATTCCTTTAACAATGTCAGAACCAGCTTCAATCAAGCTGAGGTTCTAATTGAATTAAGTGAAGCTAATTATAATGAGGAGCTTCTGTCGGAATCCGAAGGGATGCTGGAGAATTTATTAGATTTCTGCACAAAGATGAATCTTAACTATTTCAGAGCCAACGGTGAATATAACCTTGCCCGGTTAAATTTTGATTATTATAAAGAACGCGGCGAAGAACGTTATCTGGAGAAATCCTTCTTCTATACGAATAAAGCTCTGGAAACGCTGAATATCAACGATTATCCTCTGTTCTATGCACAAATCATGCATCTGGTGGCTAAGATCCATGATTATACGAAAGATTATGAAAGCAGCAAGAATGCCTATGAAAGTATCCTCCGTATCTTTACCAGGGAAAAATATCCTGATAAATACAGCGATATCATAAACGAATATAATCAGCTGATCCATGCCAAGGGGTAAGGTCCCTTGGCATTTTCTTTGCCATTTTCTGTTTTATGTCCTTGAAATATTTGGTAAAACAGGATATAGTGTCCAGTGGATACCTATTTAGGTTAATATCGTCTATGAATTTAAAGGATATTAATCAGATTTAATTAGAAAAGGAGCTTACAATGAAATCTAATCGAAAGAATGTAAATAAAGCAGTCCTATCCCTAAGTTTCCTGCTTCTCTTGTTCTTCTTCCTACCATTTTCTATTCAGATAAAAGCAGCCAGCAGTGACTTCCAGATAAAAGACGGAGTATTAGTAAAGTATGTGGGTCATAGTAAGAATATTACAATCCCCAATACGGTAAAAGCCATCGGAGAAGAAGCCTTTCGTTTACAAACGAAAATCATCAGTGTTACTATTCCAAATTCCGTAACAAAAATCAAAAATTATGCTTTTTATGGCTGTACCAGTCTGAAGGAAGTTAAGATGTCCAAAAAGCTTCAAGCCATTGGGTCTGGGGTATTTAACAGCTGTAAAAGCTTAACAGCAATTACACTCCCTGATACATTATATTATCTCGGGGATGGTGTCTTCATGGATTGCAGTAAACTTAAAAGTATGATAATACCTGCTAAAATTACTAAATTGAACTATGGGGTGCTCTTAGGCTGCACCAGTCTTACGAGTGTAACCCTTCCAGATAAGTTATCTTTCATCGGTAACAGTGCGTTCTATGGCTGCAGCAGTTTAAAAAGCATTACCATACCGAACACCGTAGCAACCCTGGGGCAGAGTGTCTTCTACGGCTGCACCAGTCTGGTCAGTATAACGCTGCCAGATAAAATTACGAATATCAATGGTGAAGCTTTCGCCGGCTGTACCAGTTTAGCCAAAGTTGTACTCCCTGCCAAGTTAACCAGTATTGGTTTTCATGCCTTCAGGGACTGCAGCAGCCTGAATAATATTATAATCCCTGATACTGTTACAAGTATTGATGTATGTGCCTTCTATCGCTGCAAAAGCTTAACCAGCATTACAATACCGGCGAAAGTAACCGTAATCAGAGGTTCTCTTTTCTATGAATGCACCAGCTTAAAAACGGTAATTCTCCCTGATACCGTTACCAGTATCGAAGACCATGCTTTTTATGGTTGTAAAAGCTTAAATACTTTTATTGTACCTTCTTCGCTAAAGCAGATCGGGGATGGAGCCTTCGAGAAGACACCTTGGTTAGAAGCCTTGTTAAAAGACAGTCCCTTTTTAATTATTAATAATATGCTGCTAGATGCTTCCAAGTGCAGCGGGAGTGTTACTGTACCAAAAGGTGTCACAACAATCGGCCCTGGTGCCTTCCGCTATTCCAAAGTAACGGAAGTTGTTTTACAGGAGGGTGTTAAATCTCTCGGCGAGTATTCGTTCTCCGTAAGCAGTCTTAAAAATATAACATTACCGGAGGGCTTGACTGAGATAGGGACTGAAGCTTTTTCAACCTCAAAGATAAGCAGTATTACACTCCCTGACAGTGTTATTTCCATTGGCGACTGTGCTTTTTACAAATGCACCAGGCTGAAATCTATCGTTATTCCGGAGGGTGTAACAGCCATTGGCAAATGGACATTTTTTGACTGCGAAAGCCTGCAAAAGATTACCATTCCTAAATCATTAACCAACATAGACAAAAGATTTATAGCTGGCTACAACTCTATAAAAGAAATCGAGGTAAGCCCTGATAACCCGGTATTTTCTGCAAAAGGTTCATTTCTATTAAACAAAGATGGCACTGAATTGTACCTGTGTACACAAAAATCGGGAGAAGTGATTATACCTGAAGGTATCGAGAAGGTTACGGAAGGCGCCTTTGGCTTATATGATCTTAATGAAATGACGAAAGTTACATTTCCCAGTACCCTGAAAATACTAGCGGATAATGTGATTAATGATTGTTATATGCTTAATGAAATTATCTTACCCTCCTCCTTAGTCACCTATGGCACGCAGCTCTATCAATCCTGCCAACAGCTAAGAAGCTTCCAAGTATACGAGGCAAATGGCGTGATTAATTTCTACAGCGAAGACGGCGTTCTCTATAATGCCGATAAAACGAAGCTGATCTGCAACCCAGCTTCCGGTGATATCGTGGTTCCTGATCAGGTTACAGCGATTGGTGCTTATGCATTTCCTAATACCAATGACAGTGTGACCTTCTCAAAGAAAGTTACCTCCTTTGATGAGCATGTTTTTAACTTCGAAGCTCTCTGGAGGCCTGCCAATGAAGAGTCCTTCCATATTCACGGCTATCTAGGCAGTGCAGCAGAGAAATACTGTACTGATAAGGGTATCCCCTTCCTTGCCTTTGATGGAACCTACAATATTACCTATGTATTGGATGGAGGTACGAACCATCCGGATAATCCGGCAACCTATACGATGGATGTTACTCCAATCGAATTGCTAAGCCCTACTAGAGAAGGATATGTCTTCTTATACTGGTATGAGGATGTATCCATCTGTGAGGACGGTTGCTGCCGCGGCGAGAAAATCCTGGATGCTATTCCCGAGGATTATATGGGAGATATAGAAGTAATAGCTAAATGGGAGAAAATAAAATAGATCAAACTCTACCATAAAACGAACCCCTTTTGTCGAACATGTAAATTAGTTCAACGAAAGGGGTTCATTTCACCACAAGGGGAGCATTTCACCACAAAGGGTTCATTTCAATATCTCCGGAAAGGTGACTTTATATATAATTTAATAGCTATTTATTACTTAGTATTCGCATGCTCCTGGTTACCAAAAATCCGCCGTATTAATCTCAACTAATTATTTAATACGGACCTCTTAAACACTTCACCGCGTTCCTCAAAGTTCTTGAAAAATCCGTAGCTTGCAGCTGCCGGAGAGAAGAGACAGGTCTTACCGCTGGGAGTTTCTTTTTTAGCAACTGCCACAGCCTCCTCCACGTTCTGAACCATGAATAAGTTATGAAGTTTCTCTTTCTTATCACTGCTCATAATCAGGTTCTTAATTCGAATACCGGTATCCGGCATCAGGATAAAGTTCCTAACATCCGATTCCATCAGAAAATCTACCAAAGGCTGATATTCAATTCCTCTATCCATTCCGCCGAGAATTACGGTATCCACATTCTTCACGCTCTTTACCGCTTGAATCGCTGTCTCACAGACGGTGGAAATGGAATCATTATAATATTTTACACCATTTACTTCTGCTACATATTCCAGACGGTGGGGCAAGGGTCGGAAGGTTTTCAACGCTTCACAAAACTCCTCATCCGTTACTCCCAGATTTCTTACGATGCAATAAGCCGCAGCT
Source organism: Mobilitalea sp. (assembly GCA_035564175.1). Taxonomy (GTDB): domain Bacteria; phylum Bacillota; class Clostridia; order Lachnospirales; family Lachnospiraceae; genus Mobilitalea. Next base: position 16,863 of record DATMUM010000052.1, on the reverse strand, counting down.
ATGTTATAGATATTGTGCTGGCCTATCAATAGGATCTCATCTTCATTGATTTCAATCCGGCTATCCTGATATGATATCAGGTTTTCCTTCACGATGACATCCGCTTCCTCTGAGGTATTGGATATCGTAATTAAATCAGCCTTCGCATGCTCCGGCTTCAGGAATTCTTTATTATAAAAGAGGAGGCCGCCCTTTTGCTGGAATTTATAGATATTCTCTTTTGCAGCAGCATATTTTTCAAAGGTTCCGTAATGATCCAGATGCTCCTGATAGATATTCAGATGTAATCCGATGTGAGGGGAATACGTCACATACTCGAGCTGGTGTGAGGATAATTCATAGACCACAAGCGAATCCTTTGTAATCTCTTCCAGAACATCAAACACCGGTATCCCGATATTACCGGCGAGAATAACATCCTTCTTCGCTGTACGAAGTATATGGTACAGAAGCGAGGTTGTTGTACTTTTACCCTTTGTTCCAGTGATTCCGATGGTCTGATCCCGGTAAAATTCCAGGTAGAGATCCGTCTGGGAAGTAAGCTTCTTCAGCTCTTTATTGTTTTTACTGTGAAATACGATGCCGGGACTTTTTATGATGATATCATAATCAGCTAAGATGTCCTCATAGGAGCTGCCGCTATGCAGCACAACGTGTTCCAGCTGGTCCTTAACCGCATTTTTATCATAAATTCCAATCACCATATCCGGAAAATGCTTTCTGATAAAATGATAGGTGGATTTTCCTTCTTTCCCATAGCCTAACAGAAGTATTTTTTTATTGGCTAATTTCTCGCAGATTTGACTAATCATGTCTTACCTCATTCAGCATCAGATTTTTAATTCGGTCGATGAATTCCTCCGGTACCGAATTCTCATCATTATAGAAATTCATGTACGGATTCTCAGCCTCACGATAAGTAGAATACATAGGCTTACTTTTATAATGTTCGAACAATTTCGGCAGCGCATCGTGTGCCTTCTCAAGCCTGTCGATTACCATACAGATCGCCGTATTAATCTCGTCGCAGGTTCCAACGCATTCGAAGGGTTTTTCCGGCTCCGCACCGATTAACTTATCGAAAATAGGTATTAGGCTTTCGTTATTTAGCATATCACTTCCGAAGATTTCAACCAGTTTATCCAATTGGATAAAAGGTGATAAAATGATATATACAAATAAGCACTTCGGACAATTACAGCACCATTTATCCTCTTTACTGCCCACGTTACAGCTTCTGAAAATTTTATCGTATTTCTCGTGCTTTGCGAAGAACCTGGCTATCTGGAATTCACTGAAGGGTCTCAATAAGCTGAAATAATGAACTCCACTGCCAATGTATTTATCTTCATAGGTGGTAAAATCATGCTCGAACTTAAAGCTCTTGGAATACTGATGATTTACCTCAGTCCCCTCAACCGTGCTTTCATTTGCACTCGCTTCATTGGAGAGCACAACATATCTTTTATCAAACAGATAAGCCGTCAAGACCGAGGAGAAAGCCACAATTGCAGAGAACGGAGTGTGCCCGTTCAGGTAGCCTTCCTTATTCAGTCTCAGCAGGTTGGCATCAAGGCTGCGATTCACAACCAGAATCTCATCACCCGTATAGCCCGCAGTCACTGCACACTGTCTTGAGGCTTCCTTTTTATTGATCATATAACAGAGGTTGCTGTCCTTCCTGTCGCTTAACAACTCCATGGTAACAATGGAATCCTTGCCACCTCCGACGGGAATTAAACATCCGTTTTTCTTAAATTCGGTTCTTGGATAGGTATTTACAGGCTTCTCTGCAATAACTTCTATTTGCATAAAATCCTTCTGGCTGATTTCGATATGGTTAGTATAAAAGAATTCGCCAAGTCCTAGATAATACTGTGACTTCCACCAATTAATCTGTTCTTCATCAATATAACCGGCCTTAATCTGAACCATCGGCGGGCAGGCGCATTTCCAATAGCTGATTAATTCCACCAAACCGAGATGAAAAGCTAGTTGATCAACAATTTCCTCCTGCTCATAGTTGATATCTGCATGCTTTTTCAGGAATTCCCATTTGGGAGTAAAGGTCACAAAGTCACCCAGGCTAAAATAATATGTAATTGTTAATTTATCGGTTTGATTTACAACCTCGTATTTATCATATGTGAAAACAGGATGTTTCTCTCTCAGTTCCTTGAATTTATTCTGCATGGAAACCTCCTATTCTGCTGTCTGTAGACTTAAATCTATTCATTCTATCATATCTCCTAAACATATGTAATGCATCTGTCCATCCTCTTTGATGGCTTTACAGCTATGCTTATTATATTCTGCATGGTAAAAGAATTCAACGTTTATTTGAAGGAATAACTAAAGGAACAAGCATGGAAGAAAGAAGTACTCGCTTAGCTTTTGCTTATTCACAAAAACCCCTTTACATTCATTAATTTAAATGCTCTTCGTCTGCAATAGAAAGATATATTGGCAAGTCAATTCACTTATCATGAATAAACATGCCGGTTTATATTCTCGCGTCAGGAATATAAACCGGCATATTGATTGGTTATATAATAAATGTTGTCATGCGTAAAATACATTTCAACACTTTTCTTTTATATTTTTACTTCTAATTCCAGAATATTTCATTTTAGAGTTCTTTCCAAGATTTTTAGCTTTTTAAACTCTTTTTATACCTTCTCAGCCAGCTGCGCCGGTGGGAGCTTGACAATATTATATACCGGTATGATGCCGACTACGATATTAACTGCATATAGAAATACCAGAAGGGCTGCTACTGCCATCCATGGATAAATCACATACATCTGAAGGGAAGGTATTACAGCGACAAATTTAATAATACTGCTCAAAATCAGTACAACCGGTAATACCGTATAGCTCGTTATCATTATCACTTCCAGAATGAACGCAGACAGAATACTGCGTTTCGTTATACCAAGAAGCCGGTATACCATAAGCTCCTGAGCTCGCTTCATCGCATTGGATTTCATCGTAAAATACAGCATAAATAACGATATGATGAAAATGGTAACTGTTCCGATAAACCGTGCATTCAGCTTCACTGCACGTTCCGCTTCAAAATCTCCCATCTGCTTCTTATAAGTGTCGTTGACCATCATAAGTACATAGTTGGAATCATAATTACCTGCATCCAGTGAGAAATAATTCGCTGCTGCTTCCTTCTCTGCGCCATATATTTTGAATTTGCGGTTCGTACAGATATAGCTGTTTAAAAGATCCTTATAATATGCATCATCAATGACATAGGAGATACCGTAATCATCCGTATAAGTTCCTGCGACCTTATATTGCACGCCATTTTTAGCAGTAAATACCTTCTCTCCCTTTGATAACATATCCGCATATTCTGACTCATTAATTAATGCCTCGCCTGCTGCCAGACTGACTGAGTCATACTGACCGGGATACTTTGTCTGAAGCTGTTGTAAGGATGCGACTTTATCTGCCCAGGAAGCCATACTGATTCCGACATATTTATCAATATAAATTGTGGGTTCCTGCGTATCACAGATTCCGACAATCTTTAGCGCTTCCCCATAAACATCGGATTGTACTTCCAGTCCGATAAAATCCTCCATCGTCATCAGGTTCTTTAAGACATCATTTTTCAAAAACAGCTGAAGCAGCCATTGATCAACGACTATTTCATCTCTCTGCTGCGGCATCCACCCCAGAATAAGATTCTCCTGCTTCAGATGATCAAGGGTTACATAGGCAGCTTCCGGTAAGGTATTGCTTATTCTGCTGATCTGACCGAAGCTGTTATAGTTGAAATAAAGCTTGGAATTCAAGTCAATGTAGATATCATTCGCTATATTTTTATCTAAAAACTTATAATAAATATCATTGAAGCTGTTGTAATACTGTGTATTACTTGCAGAAGAATTACGCTTGGCATTAATGAACAGATAGTGGGAATCATCCGTGATAAAGGAGGCCTTATCCACGGAGGCAGCCGTCATATAATCTGCAACAGCAAATACCAGCAGCAAAGCCGTTATGATAAAGGTTACAATCATGAAGATCTGCTTTTTCCCAAGCATCTCAATATTGGATTTTGCCAGTTTATATAATTCCTTCATGGATAAGCTGGCTTCTTTTCTGCATTCCACCTTTTCCAGGGAATAATCAAAATCATCTAGCTGTTCCAGTTCAAGAACCGGCTTTACATCATCCACCATCTGCATCTCGGTTCCCGAATTCAACAGCACCACCTTTGAATCGTCCATTGCCTGAATGTAAAGCTTTCCATTGGAATACACCAGATTAACGCTAATCTCCGGCTTTGCCTGCGTAGAAGTGTCCTGTACTGCTGCCTCCGGGTTCTCTGAACTTTGTCCGCCGCTCTGCTCACTCGCAGCTTCGTCCCGGTATAAATTGATGTTAATCGTCCCGTTATGGAAGGCTTCCTTCTCATATTCCTTCAGATAAAGATTCGTGTCATCACTATACTGGAAGGTATTGATTCCTTTATGTCTGATATCCAGGGTTATTTTTCCGTCCTGGATATGTATGATACGGTCAGCAAAAAATTCTGCAATTCGTCTCTCATGGGTTACCAGAATTACAAGACAATCCTTTGATATCTTCTTAATGATGCTCATGATACGCATAGTATTAGCTTCGTCAAGATTGCCCGTAGGCTCATCCGCAAATATAACCTCCGGAGATTTAACTAAAGCACGTGCGATTGCGATTCTCTGCTTCTGTCCTCCTGACAATTGTGACACAAGACGTTTTTTGTACTTCTTCATCTCAACTGCCTGAAGTACATAATCAATTCTCGCCTCTCGTTCTTCCTCGCTGATATCAAAGGAGTTCAATGCCAGCCGGATATTATAGGCAACGGCATAATCCTGAAGGAGATACTGCTCCTGGAATATAAAAGCGAACTTGGAATTACGAAGCTGCTCCATATATTTCGGTGAATACTTCGATATTGTCTTATCATCTATCGTTATATTTCCGCTTTGGAACGTATCAAGACCGCCCAAGGTATTAATAAATGTGGTTTTACCGGAACCGCTTTCCCCCAGGATACAGACCAGGCCTGTTTTCCCGAATTCAATGCTCGTATCGTTGATCACATGAATTTCGTTAGGCTTTCCCTTATTAAAGTATTTATTTAACTTACTTACTTTTATCATAAAAACCTCTCTTCTCTAGCGAAATGCCGTGTTACGAAAATCAGGCCCATTTCTGTTTATGCCTTAAGTAGCGGTTAAACAACCATACGGTAACAGCAATGACTACCAGATTAAATATTATATAGATCGTATAAGTAAATGCGTTGTAGTACTTCATCATATTAACCAGATAATGTAAGCCAAATATTCTTAGCACATTGGCACCCAGAACCAATACCGCAAGCGAGATAACCGTATAGAGGAACATCTCAAAATAATTCATCAGCTTGACCGTCTTATGGTTCATTCCCATGGAGCCAAGAACTTCAAAATCCTTATTCCTGATTTTCATGATGGAACGAAAAATAAGGACTTCCAATATACTGATAATCAATAAGACTAATAATGCCTTGAAGATTATCCCATTTCTGTCGCTTAATTTATAACTGTCATAAGTTACTGAGCTTAACCGGAAGGAGCTTATGGCATCGTACCCCATCTTGTTTAACTTACCCAGGACATAATCCGTATAGATATAATCGGTCATATATAAGGATGCCTGCTTACTGTTCTTCTGGTATAATTCCTTGAACCAGTCTTCACTTACCTCCGCAAAACGGGAGGTACTCTCATGATAATTATTCAGAACAACCGCATCAAAGGTACGCTTCTCATCACCAATATAGGTTGTCACCTCAGCCTCTCCGGTGATGTCGGTAGAATTCACTCCTGCCAGATCCATCGATATACGGACTTCACCATACTTTAGGCCTTCTCCGATGACAGGTACAAAGTTAACATTTGTCGTATAGCTATTTGTGAAAATATTCTTACAGGCAGACAAACTGTAATGATCTTTGTACATTGCCAGGGAAAGCATATTACAAAGCTCTCCTGAAAAATAAACCTGGCTTCCCGGCTTCTTTAAAAGACCGACAACGGTAACCATCGTGGTATAGTATTCATTATAATTCCAGGTATTCTTGCTTTCAAAGTAGCAGGGCTGCTGTGTACCCAGAATACTCTCATCCTTCGAATAAACTACAACCTCATTACGTTCCTTTGGTAAGGTTCCGGCTTGCAGATCCTTTTTCGAGATACAGGTTGCGGACTTCATAAAATTACCCCAATTCTGAGGAGAAAATACCTTGATCCTGTCTGTACTCGAAGGGTTGTCGTTCGGCTGGTAGTTGTATACGTAATCGACATTCGGTACGAAGAAGTAGTTAATATCATCAGCATAATCATACATGTCTGCCATTTTCACATGCTTAATCGATTTGAACTTCTCCATATCCTGTTCATTGATATCGCTGCCATCCTGCTTTTTAACCACAATTCTGGTTTTATCCGGGTTATAAAAGAGGCTGGAATCGTATTTCTTCGTTGAGGTATCATCCCAATTACTATAGATATCTCCCAGGAAAATGAAGCTCACTGCTGCAGTTATTATTAAAAACATCATATAAAAAATAACCCGCCCAGGTTGAGTTGATATATTCATGCGGGTAAAGCTCCAGGCGATTTTACGTTCGGATTTTACTCTACTGATATTCTTAGATGCTCTGCCTGCAATATGATCAGCGGCTGCTGCACTGCTTACTGCTGCACTGCTTACTGCTGCACTGCTTACTGTTGTTTCATCTGCTATTGGATCAGTGTCGGGAAGCTCGAACGCTTCTGCTTCTTCCTCTGAGGTCTGGTTAACATTGTCATCGGATACCACTTCCCCATCGTGCAGTCTTACTTTTCTGGTTACAAAGGGGGCAGCCTCCTCATAATTATGGGTTACGGTAATGATCAGCTTATCCTGGGAAAGGTCGCTTAAAAGCTGCATGATCTGCTTCCCATTTTCACTGTCCAGATTGCCAGTTGGCTCATCCGCTATCATGATATCGGTATTCTTGGCAAGAGCACGTGCGATGGAAAGCCTCTGTTTCTGACCACTGGATAGCTTTGAAGTCTTCTGGTGAAGCTGTCTGGTTAGACCAACCTTAGCAATCAGTTCTTTGGCAGCTTTCTTTGCTTCTTTTACGTTGTATCCCTGGATCAGCAAAGCACTTTCCACATTGTTCAGAACGGAATAGTGTTCTATCAGATTATAATTCTGAAATACAAAACCGATTTTATTCTTCCTGTAATTTTCCCAGTCCGCTGAATCATAATCAGAAGTAGCTTCATCTCCTATGTAAAGCTCCCCATCATCGTAGCTATCAAGTCCGCTGATGATGTTAAGCAGAGTTGATTTACCGCTGCCGCTTTCTCCGGTAATGGCTACAAACTCACCGACATGAAATTCCAGCTTAATTTTTCTCAAAGCAGGTACTACTGCGTTCGCTGAGTAGTAGTACTTTGATATATTCTCAAGCTTAATCATTAAAATCCTCCGTTTCTATGCCTTTTCCTCTATCCTTGCCGGTGGCAGTTTAACGATTCCATATACCGGCAGAATGCCGACAATGATGTTGACTGCATAAATAAAGACCAGTAATGCGATCATTGCCAGCCAGGGGTATACGATCGTAAGCTGGAAGGATGGTACCGAAGCAATGAATTTAATCATACTGCTGAAGATCAGGACAACCGGCAGAACTGTATCATTTGTCATCAGGATGATCTCCAGTATAAAAGAGGAGATAATACTTCTCTTTGATATTCCCATCAGACGGTATACGGATATTTCCTGTACCCGCTTGATTGCATTCGATTTCATTGTAAAGAACAGCATAAACATGGATACCCCGAAAATTACCAGGGTCGCTATCAGGCGGGCATTCATTTTAACTGCGCGCTCTGCTTTGAAAGTAGCTAACTGTTCATGATAGGTGTCACTGACCTTGAGCTCTACAAAGGTTTTATCGAAGCCTCCGAGGTTCTGCGCAAAATAATTAAGGATCGGTGTTTTATCCTCAGCGTAAATCACAAACTTTTTATCATTGAAGATACTGCGGCTTAGGACAGCGTAATAAGTATCTTTTCCTATGACATAATCCGCTCCAAAGTCGTCCGGATAGGTACCGACTACCTGATACATATCCCCACTGATCGGCATCTTATTACCGTTGCCTTCTCTTACCTTATTGTAGCTTTCTGACACAAGCACCTCATCTTTACCTAAGGTAATATTGTCGTATTGACCGGGGTAAGCTGCCTGCAGCTGCTCCAGGGATGCTACGTTGTTGCTCGGATATGCAAGACTGAGTCCCTTATATTTATCAATGAATATCGTCGGCTCATCCATGTCGCAAATACCGACAATGGTAAGTGAAGCATTGGTAGATTTAAGCTCAAGCCCTAAAAAGTCCTGGGGATCAGGAAGTAAGGTCTTTAGTATGCTGTCAGATTTGTAAAATACATCAAGCAGCCATTTGTCGATGATTACTTCATCCCTGCTCTTTGGCATACGGCCATAGACTAAGTCGTCCGCTTTAAAATGTTCCAGGGTTACATAAGAAAAATCCGACATTATATATTGCAGATTCGTAATCTGCTCGAAGCTGTCATCCGTAAAGGAAAGCCTTGTCTTCAGGTCAAGATAAATATCCGGTGCTATCCTGTCGCTGATAAACTTATTATATATTAAATTATAGCTATTGATATATTCATTGTCTTCTGCAGAAGAATTACGCTTCGCTTCCACACTGATATAATTAGAATCCCTCGTAATGATGGATTTCTTATCCACCGCTGCTGCAGTCATATAGTCAACAAGAGCAATCACCAGTAAAACAGACGCTATAATAAAGGAGGCTATCATAAATATTTGCCTCTTTCCAAGCATTTTAACATTAACCTTGGCTAATTGATAGATGTCTTTATAAGAAAATTTTGAACGCTTACTTGCTTCGAGCCGTTCCAGCGAGTAATCAAATTCCTCCACCTGTTCCATATCCAGCGTCGGCTTATAATCATCCACCATTTGCGTCTCATTATTGGAGGTTAAAAATACTACCTTTTCTTCATCCGGAGTCTGAACATAATATTTGTCGTTCAGATACACGAGGTTAAGAACAAGCTGGTGCTTCCTGCCGTTGCCGAATACATTAATCTTTATTTCATTATTATGATAGCTTTCTTTGTCGAACTCTTTCAAATAAAGATTCGTATCATCACTGTACTGGTAGGTCTTCTGATCTTCCCAAAGGGCGTCATAGATTACCCTTCCGTCCTTAATTCGGATGATCCGGTCTGCAAAGAACTCCGCGATGCGCTTTTCATGGGTTACTAAAATTACAAGACATTCCCTGGATATCTTCTTGATGATGCTCATAATACGCATCGTGCTAGCCTCGTCCAGGCTGCCCGTCGGTTCATCAGCAAAGATCACATCCGGAGATTTTACCAGAGCCCTTGCAATTGCAATTCTCTGCTGCTGTCCTCCTGAGAGCTGGGAGACAAGACGTTTCTTGTATTTAAGCATATCCACTGATTTAAGAACATAATCAATCCTGGCTTCCTTCTCCTCATCGCTCAGATCGTACATATTCAGAGCCAGGCGGATATTATATGCAACTGTGTAATCCTGTAATAAATACTTTTCCTGAAAGATATACCCGAATTTGGAATTACGGATTCGCTCCATCTCTTTGATGGAATGTTTTGCTACATTAGTGCCATCGAAGTTGATGCTTCCGTTATGAAATACATCCAGACCTCCGAGAGTATTCAGCAATGTGGTCTTACCGGATCCGCTTTCTCCCAGGATGCAGACCAGTCCGGTATTGCCAAACTCTAAGCAGGTATCATTGATGACATGGATTTCATTAGATTTACCTTTATTAAAATATTTATGTAATTTATTTACCTGTATCATACTTACTCCATTTCTGTTTCCGTCTCAGATATCTGTTAAAGGACCACACCGTCACCACAATGACTGCAAGATTAATAGAAGCATAAATTGTGAAGTGAACCATGTTATAGTATTTCACTATATTGGCCAGATAGCGGATCGGATATAAGCTGATAAAATTAGCCGCTGGAACAACGATGATAACAGAAGCTGCCGTGTAGATCAACATTTCATAATAATTCATTCGTTTCATGGTTTTATGGTCCATTCCCATGGATTTTAAGATATTGTAATCTCTGCAGCGAAGGTTAAAAATTGACCGGATGATGATGATTTCAAGGACACTGACGATCAATAATACAATGAATGCTTTTATGATAATTACACTTCTTTCAGCCACCTTGTCATTATCATACTCCACAGCGCTGACCCTGTAAGAGCTGATCGCAACATATCCCATATCTGTCACCTTCTTCAGTACTTTGTCCATATAAATATAATCCTTGATATAGAGGGATGCCTGTCTGCTTTTCTGCTGGAAGAGCTGATAGAATTTATCCTCGCCGATTTCTACAAAACAGGGGGAGTATTCGTTATACTGGCTAAGGACCATGGTGTCCAGCTCGATATCAGGAGCTGTTCCACTGCCATTTTTCAAAAACACTTCGATGAGGGCTTTGCCGGGAGCAGAACAGTTATCCGGTAATACTAAGTCATTGGAAACCCTGGCTTCACTGATCTCCTTACCCTTGTCCTCCTGACTGGTTTTCAGCCCCTCTCCAATGACCGGAACGAAGGAAGATGAGGTTGAATAAGCCTGTTTCATGAAATTCCAGCTAAGCGATATTTTGTAGCTGTCACCATATAGCTCCAGAGAGAGCATATTGCATAGCTCTCCGGAAAAATACACCTGGCTGCTTTTATCCTTAAGCAGTCCTACTACGGTTATCATGGTGGAATAATATTGATCCTCGCCCCAGGTATTCTTACTGGTAAAATAGCATAGAATTTCTTTCCCCAGTGTACTTTCATCTTCTGAATAAAGGACCACCTCATTACGGGTCTGTGGCAATCTTCCGGCACTTAGATCCACTTTCTTGATACAGGTTGATGATTTCATAAAATTATTCGAAGGATAAAAGTATACCTCCATAGCTTTTTCGGTGCTTTTCAGATTATCCATTGGCTTATATACATATTCATAATTCTTTTTCGGTTCTATATAATAATTAATATCATTCGAGAAGCCGTACATATCAGCAGCCCGGACATATTTCACCTTCTCGAGACGGGTGATGTCCTCCCCCGTTATCGCACTTCCATCCGGCTTTTTGATAACAATTCTGGTATGGTCACTATTTAAAAATGCTGAATCATTATATTTCTTGGTAAAGATATCATCCCAATTACTATAGATATCCCCAAGGAATAAGAAGGTCACTCCAGCGGTAAAGAGTAAAAATACCAGAAACAGCAGGACTCTTCTGGGCTGGGTTGAGATATTCATCCAGGTAAATCTCCAGGCAATCATACGGTCTGCCTTAGGATTGCTGCTTGGCAACATGCCTGTCGTGGAATTGATTCCGCTATTATCTGCAGTCGCAGCAATATCACCCATGCTATCCGGATGTGCTGCATCAATTTCATGATCATATGTAACCTCGGAAGTGCCATCCATGCTATTGGGATGTACTGTTTCAATTTCATGATTATATGTTGCCCCGGCAATATCTCTAGTCTCCTGCTGCCTTTTATCATGATTCTGTTCTTGGGCTACCAGAGTGTCCGATACTACCTCACCGTCATGCAGACGTATCTTTCTGGTTACATAGGGAGCTGCTTCCTCGTAATTATGGGTTACGACAATGACCAGCTTATCCCTGGAAAGTTCACCGAATAACTCCATGATCTGCTTGCCATTTTCACTGTCGAGGTTACCGGTCGGTTCATCGGCAACGATGACATCGGTATTCTTGGCAAGTGCACGGGCAATGGACAATCTCTGCTTCTGACCGCTGGATAATCTGGAAGCACGCTGCTTCGTCTGGCCCTCCAGCCCTACCTTTTTCAGAAGCTCCTTTGCTTTTTGTCTGGCTTCTTTATTATTATAGCCTTGGATCAGAAGGGCGCTTTCCACATTGTACAAGGCTGTATAATTCTCAATCAGGCTGTAGTTCTGGAACACAAAGCCAATTTTATTCTTTCGATATTCCTGCCAATCCGCAGCATCAAAAGGAGAGGTTGCCTCTCCTTTAAGATACAATTCACCATCATCATAGGTATCGAGTCCGCTGATGATATTGAGTAAGGTTGATTTACCGCTGCCGCTTTCGCCGGTAATGGCAACAAATTCACCCAGGGCAAATTCCAGCCTGATTTTGCGAAGTGCAGGGGAAACTGCATTGGCAGAATAGTAATATTTCGATATATTTTCAAGTTTGATCATCATATTGTATTGCGTCTCCTTGTATCTGACCTGTAAGCTTTACTGCAGGGGTATAGACTCCCCAAGTTACTAAGCTTCCTTTATTATTCCATAAACCGCATGACAACATAACATCAAAAAATACACATAAAACATGGATATATTTTACTTGCAATCAACTTGTTATGAATTAAGCAATGCTTTACAAAGAAAGCCATTTTATCTTTAGTTAAAAATAGAACACCTTAATTTCGTCCTGAGTGAATTACCTGTCAGGTGAAATTAAGATGCGCAATATTTGTGCCATATTGGAATGTTTCTTATAATTTTAATACTACGTATGGACAATGATATTATTTATGTAAAATAGTATTCATTTCCATATTAATATAATAAAATTATTTTCCGTATTTTATTTTGATATATATAAAATCATATTGACATATTTTTATTTTGCGAATATAATAACACTATAAATTGAAATGAGGTGATCTGCGTGAAAGCAAAATTGAATCCTGATAATGAGTCTAATAAAAAATATTATTTACAGCGGGAGCTAAACAAGAGAAATTACCGTCCGGAAAAAGATACGAAAGGCTTTATTACAGGCAATGACTGCTTGCGCTGGATGGCAGAAAGGAGATACTTATGAATAACTATGTAACCGAATATCTTAAATTCGTTAATACGTTAATGGCTGAATATAACGTTCAGGCTGATGCCCTGAAGCTGGATAACCGGAAGGATGAATCCAACCTTTATAAAGTGAGAGTGAATATCTGCGATATTTTTGTTAAGATGATGAATGCCACTGACAAGAAAGTAGCTTCTATGAAGCTCGTGGAGGAAGAAGAGGAAGCGAAAGCCTTTTCTGAAGAATATCTGAACTGGTTTGAGAAAATCCCGGAAAGCTGGAAAGCAAATCTCGAGCTTGCCAGAAAACACGATGATGTAATCGTAGTACAGACCGAGGAAGTGAAGTTGGAGACAGCCAGTTTGCTCAGGAACAAATATATTGAGTTGGCAAGCTTGGAGGACCATCAGTTTCTTCTGAATTTAAATGCAATGACAAATGCAGCAACCGGAAAGGAGGCATAACATGACAGAGAACGAAGCCATTGAATTATTTAAATGCATATCCGACCGATCCAGACTTCAGATTTTAAAATCCCTCAGCATTGAGCCGATGTATGTAGAACGACTGGCGGAACGTCTCAGCCTGACCCCTTCCACTATATCCTTTCATCTGAAGAAGCTCGAGAGTGCCGGTATCGTCTACTCCCAGAAGGATCAGTATTACCAGATGTATCACCTGAAGGAAGCCGTATTGAAGGAGAATATCCTGGATCTGATTAAGGATGAATCCACCGAACTGGATCAACAGAAGGAACGGGAAGAAAATTATGCCAAGAAGGTAATCGAGAATTTCTTCGAGTATGGCAAGTTAAAAAACATCCCCGCCCAGCGGAAGAAACGTCTGATCGTATTGAAGGAAATCCTGAAGGAGTTTGAAGTAGGGAAGAAGTATTCCGAGAAAGAGGTAAACTTAATCATCGCTAACTTTCATGATGATTTCTGTACCCTTCGACGTGAGATGATCATCGAGAAGCTTCTGGATAGAAATCAGACGGAATATTGGAGAATAGCGTAAGCTTACAAAAAATAGACAAACTTGTTTATTCAACTTGTTCATTTTGCTTTCGAGCACTCGCATTTTTGCAATGCGTGATAAGATGAATCAGCAAATCAATTCAATTATCATAAATTAAAAAGCCGACGCCCCATTCATTAAATGAACGAAACGTCGGCTCTTTATTTAGGGTATTATAAATCAAACACCTCTATATTTGTGATCAAAATAACCATCCCCTTTCCTGTTGTTCTGACCGGTCAATCATATTATTGCACAACGTGGGGATAATTCATAGGAACAGAACGATTATATCTGTTTTTTCCCATATACAATCTTCTTGATGGTATCTTCTCCGAGGTGGAACTGCTCGGAAAGCTCCGATATGGTTACACCTTGTTCAAATAAGCTGATAATTTCTTTATTTCTCTGGTCAATTGACCCCCGGGCACCGCTGACACAGCCCCATCCTGCTTTGTCACTTTTCTTAGGAATGTAGAGAAGGCTACCTTCCGCATATTCCTGTATTTCCTTTAGTAGGCGGGCCGGCAATACCTCTGTACCTTTTTTGTAATTCAATAGGCATTCCCTCCAACAAAATCATATTACTTTTGTCTGATAAAACTAAGCTTTTCATAAAAGCCCACCTCCTTAAATTTATAATATTAACTATAGTATAACATAGATTTCCAAATCTGCAATCCTGATTAATTAACGGTTTTGGATTTTACAAATTTGATACTATACTCTTTCGCATACTTATTTCCCCTTAATGATTGAAATATACTAAAAGATCATTCTTCACCAGTTATCGCAGCGCTTTGCATTTTTAAATTTAGCTTATGTTAATTTCTCTCAATTACCCCCTTATACCAGGTGACCGTCATATCATATTTACCGTCTTCGAAGCGTTTAACCTCCTGCAAGTCTATTGGTAATGTATCTGCAAACTCATCTTCCCCATAGACAAACGTTACCTGCCCGGTATCAAGATCACTTGGCCATGCTCCCTGCTCCGGTGTATATACCTTGGCGTTCGGATAAAAGAATTTGCAGTAGTCCGCCGGATTTTTCATTAGGATGCTGTCTGTATATAAAATCAGATTAAACTGCGATTCTGCGTCAAGGCCATTTTCCTTAACCGCAGCCTCCAAATCACTCCACATATACTTCATTGGCTGGATTTTATTAAAATAGGTGAAGGATTGATTAATCTGGTTAAAGTTATAGATACCAACGAGAGCAAAGGAAACAAGAATGGCTGCTGCTACTCCGTTTCTTAGTTTTACATTATATTTACTCATCAAATCAAAGACGGTAAGGGTAACTGCCACAATGATTACCGGAATCACGATCAATGCACGCTGCATAATCCATGCAGGCTCATAACTGGTATAGCCCGCCAGCAGATAGGTTGCTACAAATACGCCAAGAATCCAGAGAGATAACAGGAAGTCTCTTAACTTAAAACGAAAGGTCAGACCGGCAACCAGATAAATAATCACAATCATTCCAAACATTCCGAAGAAAACTGCATTCTTGTCCGTTAAAAAATCAGTTATGCTCTGATAAGTCAGCTTAATCAGACTGGTATCACTGCGAAGCTCGGTCAGCCTATCCTGCCGCTTATCAAGCAGTGTCGCAAGAAAGAATACAACAACATTGATATCAACCATCCATAATGATTTGGCAGCAAGACGTGGAGAAGGAACATCAAACGGCATCTTCTCAGGCTTTTTTAGCAAACCATACGCTGATAAAGCGACAAATACAAGTAACAGTCCCAGGGAAGCAAGTCCCGGCGTATAGGAATTACTGAACAGGCAGCCGATCCAGGCCAGTCCCATCATATTGATTACATTCGGTTCACATAATAGAAGCAGATAGAAGCCGATTGCCAGCATCGTAAAGGAAATCGGATAAATTGCCTGTTCAAAATTAGTATAATATTCTGTTACAAAAGGAAATACAAAGAGTGCATATAAAGGAAGCACGGCTAATCCGGGGCTAAGGTTCTTCCTGTGTACCCATTTCCTGAGCGCACAATACATAAGGATTACCCCCAGGAGAAAAGGAAAGGCAAAGCCCATATGTAAGGTCAGGATGCTTCTTCCAAAGAGCAAGGCAGGCCAGGCTGCAATCAGATATTGCCTGCTCGGATATCCCAGAAATGCTTTCCCCGTATAATTATAGTCCCCGCTCTTATAAGAGTTCAGTCCGGCTGCTGCCTGCTGGGTGGCATCGGGATTAATATCCGACAAATTAATATTGCCGGCCAGATAGAACAAGAAAAGCATCAATAAGAAAATTGCCGCTATCGACAGGTACTGCTTCTCCTTCAAATCCTGTATCAATGTTTTTAAAAAATAGACCACAACTCCTGCCAGACATACCAAGCCGGTGAATACCCAGCTTCTGGATGCGATCATGGAGATAAAGCCTTTCTCCAGATAAGCCAGAACCTCCCATACGGATATTAGCATAAAGTAAATCAGGAGACTTTTTACTCTATGCTCTGATAATTCTCCAAAAAAAATATTATGTAAACGATTTAAGATGCCTTTCCCGCTGTATTTCATAATGCCTCTCCATTTCTTCCCATATAAAATCATACTAGCATCCTTCGTTTTCGGTGTCAACCAAACCCTGATTCGTACTTACAGCCATTCCGATATATTACAAATAAATTAAAATTCAATGAAATCACTTTTCTGCCAGATAATATCATGTTATAATCTTCCTGTTTGTGGCAGAGTGTACCTTATATTGCCAAATATACACATTGCCATATATTATCCATTAATTCACATAGCAAAGTATCCTATCTGTAATAGATATGGGACAGGAAAGAGGGGTATCATGTCTTTAA
>DATMUM010000051.1:0-26953 GCA_035564175.1 Mobilitalea sp. | reverse complement strand
CAATATCTATGTAGATGGAAAAGAGACCAGGGAGCTGACCAGAAAGAGCCTTCGTAAGGCATATGCCATGGTTTTACAGGACACCTGGCTGTTCCAGGGAACAATCTTTGACAATATCGCCTATGGCAAGGAAGATGCGACCATGGAGGAGGTTGTAGAAGCAGCAAAGCTGGCGGGAATCCATTCCTTTATTAAGAGACTGCCAGAAGGGTATCACACAATAGTGAATGAAGATGGACTGAATATCTCCAAGGGACAGAAGCAGCTACTTACTATTGCAAGGGCCATGCTGCTGGATGCAAAAATACTGATCCTAGATGAAGCCACCTCCAACGTAGATACCAGAACGGAGATAAAGATTCAGAAAGCGATGCGAAAACTGATGGAGGATAAGACCTGTTTCGTCATTGCCCATCGTCTGTCCACAATCCAGGGAGCGGACAATATCCTGGTTGTTGACCAGGGAAATGTAGTGGAACAGGGGAACCATACGGAACTCATGGAGAAGAAGGGCTTTTACAATAAGCTGTACAATTCGCAGTTTGAGTAATTTCAGAAGGTAACCTTTTTACTCAAGCTCCAACAGTTCTTCAATCAGCTGTGCTGCATCACTGACAAAGATGGGACATAGCTTATTCCAAAGGTTATTTTCTTTAATTACTTTAAGATCGTCCGGGTTCTTCATATCATACTTCAATAAATCCCTGCAGCTGATGGAACCATGTATCGCATTAAACTTCTCTGTGAATTCTTTGACCAGAGCATAGCTTTTCTCCCTCGCCTCGTTATCCTCCGGTAAGTATTTACCGTATTTTAGACCAATTAACATATATGCCCCGGTTACCGCGCCGCAGGTTTCAGACATTCGTGCGATTCCCCCTCCAAAGGGGCAGGAAACCTTTAATGCTGTTTCCTTATCCAATCCCAGCTGCTCGCTGTAAGTTGAGAAGATTGCCTGGGAACAGTTGAAACCGTTGTTAAAACATTGTACCGCTTGCTTCACCTTACTCATGTAGTACTCCTCCTTAATTATGTTATATTATGGAAAATAAAATTTGTGAAAATGATTGTAACATTATCGGAATATAGATTAGGGTCAGTTCCAATGTAGCGATAAAAGCTTTGTTTAAGACTATCTACAATATCTTCAAGGCAGTCTACTCCAAACATTTCATAAGAAATACCGCTAACAAATGACTGGTGTTGGATATTAGCTATTTCAGATATGTCCTTTTCTATCGGTGTTTCAATTATAAAACCATCTGGTAAATATAAGGCAAAATAACTTACAAGCATTTCATAATTCATTTTAAGAGAAAGTGTTTTTCTATTCATAAAACTGTCCATAACAACATCAATACTATCAGTTTTAAGATTTCCCCAATTAGCATATTTCTCTATTTCTCCACTATTAGGATAAACATTAAAATCATTTGATACCATAAACTAATAAAATATTATAAATAAAGGATATCTTAATTTGATATTGTGAAAGATTGTGAACCAACACAAATTCGTAATATGCTTTTACTATTCGTTGTCCATTACAAAAGTTTCAAAAGCTCTTATAGCTTTATCTCTCATGCGGAAATCGTTGATACCTCTATTTATTAAACGAATAGTAAAAAACATATTTTCCGCTATTGATATTTTATAATCTTTCAAGAACGTTTCGTATGAATAATCTTTTACTTTTTCGCTCAAGCACTGATAATAATAATCCAGGAAAGGCATAACTTCATTTTTTGTAAGAGTTTGAATATCGGTTGCTTTATCATAAACAGCCATATGCAAAGCGATAAGCATTGCTAAATCTTCTGTACATAACCCCATTCTGACCGCTTGAAGACCAGAAAACAATATATTTCTTCTTGTTGATTTAGACAGTAACATCTGTCCCGGATGTAAATCGCCATGTATAATGGTTATGTTTTTGCCGCTATTGAACCTTGAATCAACAAGCTCGACATATTCTGCTTTTAAGTAATGTATAGCCATGTCAAAATAATCCAGCTGCCTTTTGCTTATATTATTTTTTCCACACACTCCACCATCCTTAGAAATATAACCGGCTTCTTCGTTTCTTCTGTACTTTTTGAAATCTCTTTCACAGCAACTAATATGTGAAAGAAGATTTTCTTTCGTTTGTAGTCTCCATTCTAGTCCTCTCTTTTGAAAGGTAGTTTCATTCTGCCAAAATACACTGTGCAGATTTGCTGTGGCTCTTAAATATGCGTTGATATTTCCTCTAATAATTTCGCCGTTTTCATTAGCTTCGTCATAATCATATCCTTTTATATAGCCGTCACCGATATCTTCCATTAAGATCAATTTTTTGTCGTTATCAAGATAAAATATCTGCGGAAGTTCTGAGATATATCCATTAAGTAGAGAATATCCGTAAAATTCATCAGGGTTTTTATGATAAATAAATTCAAGTAGTTTTATTTCTTTTTGAGGTGAAGTGATGGTAATTCCTGTACATATCTTTCCCTCGGCTCTTGATTCCTTTCCTCGATTGATTGTAAAATATCCTATATTTCCATATTTATTTATTATTACATCAGAAATGATATCATCACTCAATCCAATTGTTTCCTTGGGTTTAATTTTATCTTCCATTTTTTTAATTACATATTGTGCGATATGTTCTGCTTGCAGCTCTAAAAGGTTTGGCTTTTCTTCTTCTATTTTTTCGTCAAATGAATATGCAGACATAATTATCTGGTCAATAGTGCATCCAAAAATTTGTGCTAACACAGGTAATAAAGCTGTATCGGGCAAAGCATGCCCATTTTCCCATTTACTAATTGCTTGCGGAGAAATGCAAAGACTTTCTGCAAGCTTATCTTGTGAATAACCAATGCTTTTTCGAAATGTAGCAATTTTAATCCCTACTTTATTTATATCAAGCATATTAGTTCTCCCTTTTTAGTTTTTATCAAAGTTGATGCTATCATTGTATCAAAAATTAATAATATATCCATATAAAAAATGAGAAGTTATCTCAACTTCAAGTTAACCTATAAGATATCATTATCCTATAGTATATAAATGAACTTCAGCTCGCACTTGCCAACGATAGTGAATCATATTCTTTATGATATAGCTAATAAATAGTAATTTCTACCATTATCTTACTAATTTACCTTAACCAATATTGAAAGAGTAAATGTAACCTTAACATATACTAGAACAGCATTTACTTTTTATTTAACTGTATCAGAAAATATATGAAAAAATGATTGACAGAATACAGAAGAATGAGTATACTAACGCTTAAATATTGTAAAAGCGATGATAAGAACCAGTACGAATCAGACTTTTCTTACAGAAAGCAACCGGTTGATGAGAGGTGCAAGAGAATAGATTCCGAATACATCTTTGAGCTTCACACCGAACGGAGTAAACTAAGTAGGCTGCTGACGGAACCCTGCACCCGTTATCGTGCTAGAGTATAACCAGCTATCTGTAGAAGATTGCCACAGGCTTTCGTAGCTGTAAGTGGAATTAGTGATATGATTGGCGTACTCAAAGAGGTTGTCTGTGTGAGCAGTCAATATATATGAGGTGGTACCGCGAGAGTATTCCCGCCCTCTAAGCAATTAGAGGTGCGGGATTTTTTGTGCTCAAATTTATGTTAAAGGAGAATAAATAGCATGGAACAGCAAAGTAGTATGGAACAGCAAAGAAGCATGAAACAACAAAGTAGTATGGAACAGCAAAGAAGCATGGAACAGCAAAGTAGCATGGAACAGCAAAGAAACATGGAGCAGCAAAATAGCTTGGAAGAACAAGAACGTATGAAACATCAGAGTTTTTCGGATGGGATCGACAAACAAATTGAGAATCAGCTTAAAATCATCCGAAAAGGTGCTGCCGAGGTAATCTCAGAGGAGGAATTAAGGGAAAAGCTAAGGAAGTCTATGAAAGAGATGAAACCACTGATCGTTAAGCTGGGGATTGACCCGACAGCACCGGATATCCATCTCGGGCATACGGTAGTGCTTCGAAAGGTCAGACAGCTGCAGGATCTGGGACACCATGCCGTGATTATCATCGGTGATTTTACAGGCAAAATCGGAGATCCTACGGGTAAATCCAAGACCCGTGTACCTTTATCCGAAGAGCAGGTATTGCAGAATGCAAAGACTTATACGGAACAGATTTTTAAAATAATAGATTCCTGTAAGACTACAGTGCGGTTTAACAGTGAATGGTTATCCAAGCTCCGGTTTGAAGAGGTGATTCAGCTGGCAGCCAGTACAACGGTGGCAAGACTGCTGGAACGGGATGATTTTCAGGGGCGTTTTCACCGTAATGAGCCAATCGGACTTCATGAATTCTTCTATCCTTTAATGCAGGCATATGATTCTGTGGAAATCAATGCGGACATTGAACTTGGAGGAACAGATCAGACCTTTAACATCCTGATGGGAAGAAATCTTCAGGGTAGCATGGGAAAAGAACGACAGATCGCTTTATTCATGCCGCTTTTAGAAGGTCTTGATGGTGTGGAGAAGATGAGTAAGAGCCTTGGCAATTACATTGGTGTATACGAACCGGCAGAGGTTATGTTCAAAAAGGTGATGGAAATACCGGATCACCTGATTCTCCGCTATTTTGAGCTTGTTACAGATGAACATCCGGATCGTATCACCAAGATCAAAGCGCAGATGGAACAGGGCCGCAATCCCAGGGACTGTAAGCTGGAGCTGGCAGGAATTATTACTGAGTTATATCATGGAAAGGATGAAGCGGTGAAGGCTAAGGAGTATTTTCATACCGTTTTCCAGAAGGGGGAAATACCCGAAGACATGGAGGTAATAAAAGTGCCGGATCAGTGCCGCTCCCTGCTTGATATTAGTACGTTTCTCGTAGATGAGGGAATCATATCCTCAAAAAGTGAATTCCGGCGCCTGGTGCTGCAGGGAGGTATCCAGGTCAATCAGAGGAAAGAAACGGAGCTTGAAAAGCCTGTGCTTGAGAATAATTCCGTAATTAAGTTAGGAAAAAAGAGGTTTGTAAGAATCATTTTCTAAGGGTTCTTCTAATCAATACTAATTACACAAATGCCGCCGATTCTTTTAGACTTTAAACCGTTACGCTTTAAAGTAATAGAGTATTGACACCGGAAACTAAACAGAGTATAATTGGCAAAACAAGAAGGAATCCCTATAGGATGAAATATAGTAAATATAGATATCATAAGCATTACAGGCAATAGGTATCACCAATACGAAAGGACGTTTTTCATATGATTATAGTAATGAAGCCCCAGGCAAAAAAAGAATCCATAGAACGGATTAAAAATCTGATTGAATTAAAAGGACTTGACGCACATATCTCAGCCGGTAAGGAAGTTACCATCATCGGTGTTGTCGGTGATAAATCAAAGCTTCAGGACCAGAACTTAGAGATATTTGATGATGTAGATAAAATAGTAGCAGTTACTGAAAGCTACAAGCTGGCTAATAAAAAGTTTCATCCGGAGCCATCAAAGGTAAAGGTAGGCAATGTAACCATCGGTGGAGATACACTTGTTATTATGTCCGGCCCTTGTGCGGTAGAGAGTAAGGAGCAGCTTCTGTCAACTGCCCATGCGATTAAGAAAGCAGGTGCCCAGATTCTTCGGGGTGGTGCTTATAAGCCTAGAACTTCACCTTATGCTTTCCAGGGCCTGGAGGAAGAAGGCTTGAAATACATGAAGGAAGCTCGCGAAGAGACCGGCCTTCCTGTGATCTGTGAGGTCACCAGTCTCAATGCGATCGAGGCTGCTGTAAAATATGTTGATATGCTACAGATCGGTGCAAGAAATATGCAGAACTTCTATCTTTTAAAGGAAGCGGGTAAATCAGGGCTTCCGGTATTATTAAAACGTGGTCTTTCAGCTACGATTGATGAGTGGCTCAATGCTTCCGAATATATTATTGCAGAAGGTAATCCGAACGTCGTTCTTTGCGAACGCGGCATCCGTACCTTTGAAACAGCTACCCGTAATACCTTGGATATCAGTGCTGTTCCGGTTATCAAAGAAAAAAGCCATCTTCCGATTATTGTAGATCCGAGCCATGCTACCGGAGTCAGAGCTTATGTAAAACCGCTTACTATGAGCGCAATTGCCGTTGGAGCAGATGGTCTGATGATTGAAACCCACCCCAATCCTTCCATCGCATTATCCGATGGTCCTCAGTCCCTGACCTTTGAACAGTTCGAGGAGCTGGCAAAGGATATTAGGCCTTTGGCACAATTGATGGGTAAAAAATTCTAATGTTAATCCTATTAAATTTTAGAAAGTAATATGATTAACGATTGAGTTATTAACTGAAAAGAATTATATTAAACCGAATGAATTATATTAACTGAAAAAATCATAAATTCTTCTATTTAAAATATTTAAATATACAGGAGGCTTTCATGAACGATTTAGAGAGTGATTTTAAGAGCGACTTTAAGATAGGTTTTATCGGATTTGGACTAATCGGCGGTTCCATTGCACGAGCATTAAAAAAGATTAACGAGAGTTATTATCTTTTTGCCTATGATTATCACAAGGATAAACCCAGCGGCGACTTACAGGCAGCTCTTTCTGATGGAGTACTCGACTCTGTCACCACCTCTTTGGATAAATGCTTCCCGGAATGTGATTTATTATATTTATGCGCTCCGGTTCTTTCTAATATAGAATACTTAAAGAAGCTGAAGCCTCTTTTGAAACCTACCTGCATACTGACGGATGTGGGCAGCGTAAAAGGTAATATCCATGCAGCAGTAGAGGAGCTGGGCTTGTCCCATCAGTTTATCGGGGGTCACCCGATGACCGGATCTGAGAGGACAGGATATCATAACTCTTATGCCCTTCTTCTGGAAAATGCATATTACATACTTACCCCGACCAAGGATACTCCTGCGTTCATGACAGATACCTTATATGGTCTGGTAGAAAAAATGGGTTCCATCCCGATTATTCTTGAGGCGAAGGAACACGATCAGATTACCGCAGCTATCAGCCATGTACCTCATATCATTGCCGCCCAGCTTGTGAATCTGGTACGGGAATCGGATGATGAGGCAGAAAAAATGCGGGAACTTGCTGCCGGAGGCTTTAAAGACATTACGAGAATTGCCTCCTCCTCACCAATCATGTGGCAGAATATCTGTCTGACGAATGCTTCCGATATCAAGCGCCTGCTTGATCGTTACATAGATTCTTTACAGGTTGCTTCGAACGCTCTTGCCAATATGGATGGAGATTATCTGTATCAGATGTTTGATACTGCAGGGGAATACCGCAGTGCAATTCCAAACAAATCCATCGGTATGATGAAGAAGCTTTTCGAAATATACCTGGACATCATGGACGAAGCAGGAGCGATTGCAACGATTGCGACCCTTCTTGCCAGCAATCAGATCAGTATTAAGAACATCGGAATTATCCATAACAGGGAATTTGAAGAAGGTGTACTTCGAATAGAGTTCTATGATGAGCTCGCCCAGACCAAAGCAATTGCCATGTTAAGCAGATACAATTACAGAATATATGAGAGATAATAACTTTTCACATGAATTTTATCTATTTAATATTGCATAGTAATATTATACAATTGTATTATTAGATGAAATGTAAAAGAAATAAAAACCATTACCTTCTCTATCAAGTATAAGAAAAATATAAGGAGATAAATCATGATATTCCAAAAGAGAGGTCCATTAAAGGGAACCATAACCGTTCCCGGAGATAAATCCATTTCGCACAGAGGAGTGATGTTTGGTGCTTTAGCACAAGGTACCACCGAAGTTACAAACTTTTTGCAGGGAGCAGACTGTCTGTCAACAATTCGCTGCTTTAGACAGTTAGGAATTGAAATCCTCAATGATGCTTCTTCTGATAAAGTTATTGTTCACGGTAAAGGCCTTCATGGTCTGTCCAAGCCTTCGGATATGCTTGATGTGGGTAATAGCGGAACCACGATGAGACTGATATCCGGCATCCTAAGCGGACAGTCCTTCGCGGTATCCTTAAATGGTGATGAATCTATCCAAAAGAGACCAATGAGTCGTATCATGACTCCTCTCACACAGATGGGTGCTGATATCATCAGTATTCCGGGAAATGGTTGTGCACCTCTGGCAATTAACAGTTCTTCAGACACCCCAGCAAAGTTGAAGGGTATACATTATAATTCGCCGGTAGCATCTGCCCAGATCAAATCCTGTGTTCTGCTTGCCGGCCTTTATGCAGACGGTGAAACCTCTGTTACTGAGCCTTCTCTGTCAAGAAACCATACAGAGCTTATGCTAACTCAGTTCGGCGCTCAGATTACATCTATAGGTAATACTGCAACAATTCAGCCGTCACCCAGCTTAACCGGACGTAAAATCAACGTTCCGGGTGATATATCCTCTGCAGCATATTTTATTGCGGCTGGTTTAATTGTACCGAATTCCGAAGTAGTGATAAAGAATGTAGGAATTAACCCGACAAGAGACGGTATCATAAAGGTATGCCAGCAGATGGGTGCAGATATCACCTTAGAAAATGTCATAGACAACGGTGGAGAACCGGTGGCTGATCTGGTAGTAAGATCCAGTGAGCTAAAGGGCACTGAAATCGGTGGTGCGCTGATACCTACCTTAATCGATGAGATCCCGATTATCGCAATCTTAGCCTGCATTGCAGAAGGCCGGACGGTAATCAAGGATGCTTCTGAGCTTAAGGTCAAGGAATCAAACCGCATCGACGTTATGGTTAATAACCTCAGCAGAATGGGTGCTGATATCACTGCTACTGCGGATGGCATGATTATTAACGGCGGGAAGCCGCTTCATGGTGCGACGATTGAAAGCAAATCCGATCATCGTATCGCCATGTCCTTCGCTGTTGCAAGCTTATTGGCGGAGGGTGAAACCAATATTATCAATGCGGAATGTGTGGATATCTCTTATCCGAATTTCTATTCCGATCTTGGCAGCCTATATCAATAAATTCCAATTGCTGATTTATTCTTAATGTTTAAAATCAACGGCTTAATAGTTTGATTTTTTAGCTTAGATTATAATTAATCGTTATGAAAAAGCAGCATACATATGAAGCGTCAATATAACTTTTTACGCCTATAAAAAGTTGCGCTTTCATTCCATTAGTACGCTATACTTTGATTCGAAAGGAGGAGTGCAGATGGATTGGCTTATCAGAATGAATCGTGCTCTTGACTATGTCGAGGAACATTTAACCGAAGATATTGATATGAACAAGGTTGCTCAGATGGCATGTTATTCATCCTACAACTTTCAAAGGATGTTTTCCTTTATAACAAGTATTTCACTGGCGGAATATATACGCCGTAGGAGATTAACACTGGCTGCCTTTGAGCTTCTCAACAGTGACATTAAAATAATTGATATCGCTTTAAAATATGGTTATGAGTCTCCTGTTTCCTTCACCAGGGCGTTTCAAGTATTGCATGGGATCACACCTACCTTGGCGCGCGAGGAAGGTACCTCGCTGAAGGCTTATCCTAAGTTATCCTTTCAAATATCAATTAAAGGAGATTGTGAAATGGATTACAAAATTGAGACCAAGGAAGGCTTTGATATTTTCGGTATTGAGACAATTGCTTCCAGTATTGGGGATGATAACTATATAAGTCCTTCAAAGCTCTGGAAAGAATGTATGGGAAATGGCTCCTATGAACAATTGTTAACTGATGCAGGTGAACTGCCATCCTTTGTACCAAAGGGAATGTGTAAAATTCATGGAGTAGCTAACTACAGAAAGACGGAACGAAACACCTTTCCCTATATGTTATTTTCCTTCGTAGGTAAAAAAAGCAACACAAAGGATTATACAATGGTTCATATCCCGGCACAGACTTATGCTATATTTACTACGGAAAGGTTTCGATGGGAGGACATCGGCTCAGCAGTTTATCATATGCAGAAGCGCTTCTATAGTGAGTGGCTTCCGACATCCAATTACGAAAAAGCAGACGGACCGGATTTTGAAATCTACGGCGGAGATGATGAATATGGATATCTTGAATTATGGTATCCAATTGAGAAAAAGTAATATGTAAATAATATCATTACAGCTATATCTACAGTCAGCCAGGGTACTTTCTTGGCTGGCTGCTTTAATATCTGCTCTGTACAAATAGATGGAGTGGGATTCTCTGAATCCCGCTCCATACTTTATTTTGAGCTCTATTAATATTGGGATTTCTTTTTCATGTTTTTAAGTAGTAGAACAACGTGGTAATCAATGCTATTAAGTTCAAATCCTATTTCCTGTATCTATTTTGATAAAGAGATGAACTCTTATAACTTTGGATTATCTTACGGCGAAACTGATGAACATTCCTATTCAACCAGTGTAAAGTTTGAAAATTATGAAGATAATAAGTATTTGGTCAAATGGGAACTACTTCAGGAGGAGTCGTTAGAAGAACCTATAGAGATTGCAATAGAATAAGCTTCTATAAAATACAACATTATCACTGTTAAAAGGAGCGGACAGCATTCCCTGCTGCCTGCTCCTTTCGCAATTACCTATTCGTATAATACTAATTAAGCTTTTATATTAATATTATCAATACAAAACTAAAATAAAGAACCTAATTATATTCTTAATCATTACTTTGCTTTTCTCTTTCTAATCATAACGAATGCTGCAGCAACTACCGCAATCACCGCAAAACCTATAACGACAAACAAGATTGCATTGTTATTACTCTTACCTGCTTCCGATGTGGTTGAACTAGTCTGCTGTGCATTATTTGCTGCCGTATCAGTAGGAGTTGCTGCTTTAGCATCCTCCTGCACAAGTACAAGTGTTGAAATTGGATCAACAGTAACACTTCCACCGGAGATAGTCTCAAGAATATTCGTTCCTGCCTGATTGCCTTTTACATATACATTCCAATCCCCATCCGGAATCTTAACGGTTGTTGAAGTTTTATTCGCATTAAAGATTACGCAAAGTGCTTTCGCTGCCTCGCCGTTTGGAGAGTTATTAATGGTATAGCCAACAACATTTGCATCCAATCCATCCAGGAAGGTAAGGTTAGCCTGGATATCTGCTGTCTTGGTCATTCTTAAAGCACTGTGTGCCTTACGGAAGGCAATCAGACCTTTATAATAATGATAGACATCCTTATTCTTCGTCAGCGTATCCCATTTCAAGCTGTTTACCGAGTCAGGTGAATTGTAACTGTTATCTACGAAGGTGGTTCCATCCACCGAAGGCTTGCTTCTAAGGAACTCTTCACCAGCCTGGAAGAACGGAATACCCTGGGATGTGAGAACAATTGCACCGGATAACAGGTTCATCTTAATCTTATCCGCTTCACTGTCGGAAGCATTGGAAATGTTAATCTTATCCCATAAGGTATTATTATCATGTGCGGAAGCATAAGTAATGGTCTGGATCGGTTCTTTTGCCCACCAGGTATCCGAGTAATTTACCAGAGAGTAATCAATCTGGGAGTTCTCAGTCGATGCAACTACACCAAACTTAATCGTCTCTTCCATACCGGTCTTGCCTGTTATAAAGCCTTGATCCATGGAATCGAATACGCTTCCCTTGATGCCATCACGAATATCGTCACTGAAGGCTGCAACACCCGGATCAACGGAGGCCATATTCGCTTTCATCGCTCTTTCGCTTTCCGGTAGGGTAGAGGAGCCTCCGGTCCAGCCTTCTCCGTATACCATAATAGTAGGGTCTACTTTATTCAGAGCTTCCCTGACTGCATTCATCGTATCGATATCGTGAATACCCATTAAGTCAAAACGGAAGCCGTCCACATGATATTGCGTAGCCCAATATACAACGGAGTCTATGATATATTTACGCATCATAGCACGTTCAGAAGCTGTCTCATTACCGCAGCCCGAGGCATTGGAGAAGGAACCATCTGCATTCATACGGTAATAATAGCCAGGTACTACTTTATTCAGGTTCGAATCCGTACTTGATGCGGTATGGTTATAAACCACGTCCATGATGACACGGATATCGTTACTGTGCAGGAATTGAACCATCTGCTTATATTCATTGATTCTTACTTCACCGTGCTGGGGGTCAGTAGAATAGGAGCCTTCCGGAACATTGTAATTTTCCGGATCGTAACCCCAGTTGAACTGGTTGTTAACAAGCTTCGTCTCATCAACACTGGAGTAATCAAAAACCGGAAGCAGGTGAACATGGGTGATTCCCAGATCCACCAGATAATCGATACCGGTTTTCTCACCGCTGGGGGTTTTTGTGCCTTTCTCCGTAAATGCTAAATATGTACCTTTATTTTTAATTCCCGAATTCTTATCCACCGAGAAATCCCTGACATGAAGCTCGTAAATAACTGCATCCGTCGGATTTACCAGGGCGGGTCTTGTATCCTCTGTAAAGCCCGCAGGATCAGTTGAAGCAAGATTAATAATCATACCGCGGTCACCATTGACTCCTGCTGCCCTGGCATAAGGATCAACTGCTTCCTTTGTTACTCCGTCTACTGTAACTGAATAGGTATAGTAAACTCCGTTTAAATCACCTGATTTCTCCGTAACCCAGGTGCCCTTCACATCCTTTGTCATAGGAATACTTTCGATTAAATTAATCCCTACACCTGCGGAATACAGGTTTAATACTACATCGGAAGCGGTCGGTGCCCATAAACGGAAGTTCGTTTTATCCTTCGACCACACCGCTCCCAAATCATCTCCGTCATAATAATAAGCATCTTCAAATTCCTTTGTTGAAAATAACTTAACATTGGATATATTCATTTCCCCATATCCACTAATGGAAAGTGTGTATTTCTTAAATAAATCCAGTTCCTGCGACATCGTAATACTGCCGGATAAAGCTTTCGTTTCATCGTCAAATGCAACACTTTCCACTGGATAAGTGTTACCATCAGCATCCTTAACGGTAAATTGCGAAGCAAGATCTGCTGCTTTACTTTCCAATGCCGTAGTCACTTTAAAATCAATTGTCTTTGAATCATTAATTGCTGTTTCCATAATCTTCGGTGCCAAACTCATCTCATCCTCCGCATATCCAAAGTTTGCATCATCTTGTACAACATAAATATCAATCACACCATCCTTTGCTTTGGTCACGTCCATAAACCGGTCATTGTTCGTATCCTTCAAATCCCAGGCATTACTGCTGGTGGAATGGCGAACGATAAAACCGACCTGTGTGGCATCATCCGCAATCTGAAGAGTATAGGTAGCAACCTTACCAAAATCATCTTCTCCGCTAAATTCGAAAGCTGCACCTTCTCCACCCAATTCCCAGGACCAGATATTCCATCCATCATAATCCTGTGCATAACGGTGATAATGGACGTTGATTGTTAACTCCTGCGCTGCTTTCACCGGACTGGGTGGCTGAATTGCTCCTAGTACGGTAAAAGCCACCAGGATGACTGTCATAAATATTGCCTTTAATCTTTTTTGCATTTAAAATCCTCCCCAAAGGTATTTTGTATTACCATTGTAACACAGGAACGGAAAATGGAAAAGAAATATTTCGAAAAATTTCGAATAATAATGAGTCTGATATCTTGGCTCTTTCTGGCAGCAAAAGTCTTGACAAAAGTACTATATAGTATTATTCTATATAGGGAGGTGATGAAAATGAAAACATATGGAGGTTTTCTAATTTCACAGATACATCAGCTTCAAGGCCGTGCATTTGAAAAAATGCTTCGTGAAAGCGGAGTGGATACATTTAATGGAGCACAAGGCAGGATACTTTATGTGCTCTGGGAGCATGAAAAGTTGACAATTACCGAGATAGGACGTCTTACCTCCCTCGCCAAAACCACTCTTACCAGTATGCTTGATCGGATGGAGGAAGGAGGGTTGCTTGAGAGGATTCCTGACAAGCGAAACCGCAGGCAAATATTCGTCTCTATAACAGAGAAAGCAAAAGAATATCGCGAAGCTTACGACCGCGTGTCGGAGCAAATGAACTGCTTATTTTATCAAGGTTTTACAGATACGGAGATTGCTGATTTTGAAAATATTCTAAAAAGAATCATTAACAATTTAGAAAAATAACAGGAGGTAATGTATATGAAGGAACAAAACAAACAAGACATAATTAAGCTTGTTGAGAACAGCCGCGATGCCATAGTATGTTCCATTGACGAGAACGGCTTTCCTAACGCAAAAACCATGTTCAGACTAAAAAATGATAGCTTGGAAACCTTTTGGTTTTCAACGAATGTGTCTGCTATTCGCACCGGGCATTGGCAGCAGAGTCCCGAAGCCTGCATTTATTTTGTAGACGCAGTTGATTTTCATGGATTGATGTTAATCGGTAAAATGCAGGTTTGTACCGATGCCAAGACCAAGCAAGCATTTTGGAAAGAGGGAGATGAAATGTACTATCCTCTTGGACCCACCGATCCGGATTATTGTATCCTGCGCTTTACAGCAAATCAGGGAAATTATTATCATGGCTTGCAAAAGTTATTATTTAATGTAGACGAATTAAAGGAGTGAAGCTTATGCCATATCAACAGGTTGATGATTGCTCCATTTTCTATGAGGACATTGGTATTGGGGATCCCATCCTCTTTCTACATAGTGGATATAGCCGTGGTATCATTGCTTTTAGCGGTCAGATCCAGCCATTTTTCCATTCCTATCGCTGCCTTATGCCTGATTTTCGGGGTCACGGACGTACAATAAGCGAGAGCAAGGACTGGGATACACCAATCATTGCGGAGGATATGGCCGGCTTTCTTGATGCGTTGCAAATAAGAAGAGCCCATCTGATTGGTTATAGTCTAGGAGGTGGAGTAGCGCTTCATATGGCGGTAAAGCGTCCTGATTTAGTTCGTAGTATGATTACAATCGGCTGCGGTGGTGCAGCCGATCCTGACGGCGCAGATGATTTTGAACCGGAAGCACTGATGCGAAACAACCAGAATAAATTTATAGAACGAATGAAAATTCTTCATTCAGAGGCCCATGGCGGCGACTGGCAGCATCATATGAGGCAAAGTACACGGGACTGGCGTATGTACCCATGCTTGTCTGAACAAGATTGGACAAGGCTGACTATGCCTATGCTTCTCATTGGAGGCGAGAATGACAGCTTCGCTTCTCCACAAAGGTTGTTGAAAATGCAGGAGCGATGTCCACAGGCTGAAATCTGGAGCGTACCTAACGGTGGACACCGGCCTCATATGCCAACAGAACAGGTGAAAGAAGTAAATAAACGAATGCTTGATTTCCTTAAAACGATCAATTAAAAAGATAATTTATGTAAAGGGAATAATTTATGCAAAGCATGAAATGACGCAACTATTGATTTTTATGTAGTCGCGTCATTTTTTTCCTTTATAAGTGAGCTATCATATATAAGTGAGCTATCATATATAGTTGAGCTATCATATATAAGTGAACGATCATAATAAATTCAGTAGGTTTCCTTCTGACGTCGTTATATTATTATGAATAATAAGCTTACTTATCCTTCGACTTAATTACCTTCGATAATATCACAATGGCAAGAAGTAATTATATAGTCTGAAGACCTTGAAAGACTCGAATTTATGCGGGTTATGTCTTATTTTAAGAATGGATGCTGATCTATTTCTTAACGACAGAACTTTGTTAATTATTCCATAAAACTATTGTAAAAGTTAATTTCTTCTAGTAAAATATACTAAGAGGTATCTATGGGTGATTACAGGGAATTATGGTTTATAATTCCCGGTTTTTCGTATTATCCAACTACTTACTACTTTTAGCGTAATGGAGGAAAATATTATGAATGTTTACACTTCAGAGAAGATTCGCAATGTTGTTCTGTTAGGCCACGGTGGCTGTGGCAAGACTACTTTAGTCGAAGCCATGGCGTACACAACTGGAATACTCAAGCGTCAAGGAAAAGTGGAAGAGGGAAATACAATCAGTGATTACGACAAGGAAGAACAGAAGAGATTGTTCTCAATCTGCACGACAGTAGTACCTATTATATTTGAAGACACCAAGATTAACTTCTTAGACACACCCGGTTATTTTGACTTTGTAGGTGAAGTGGAAGAAGCTTTAGCAGCAGCAGACGCAGCGGTTATTGTCATCTCTGCAAAAGCAGGAGTTGAAGTTGGAACCATGAAGGCTTGGGATTTCTGTGAGAAGTACCATTTGCCGAGAATTTTCTTTGTAACAGATATGGATGACGATAATGCAAGTTATCGTGAGGTAGTAGAAAAGTTAACGGAATTTTATGGTAAGAAGATAGCTCCGTTTCATATTCCCATCAGGGAAAATGAGAAGTTCGTTGGATTTGTTAATGTGGTTAAGATGGCCGGCAGAAGATTTACGAATGCCAGCAATTATGAAGAATGTGAAATTCCCGATTATAGTCAGGAAAATCTTTCAAAGTTCAGAGAGGTATTACTCGATGCAGTAGCAGAAACCAGCGAAGAATTAATGGACAAGTATTTCGCAGGCGAAGAATTTACGCAGGAAGAGATCTCTATGGCACTTAGAAATAATGTAATAGATGGTACAGTAGTTCCTGTATTGATGGGCTCCGGTATTCATGCACAGGGTACGACGATGTTATTACAGGCAATTGAGAAGTATTTCCCGGATCCTACCAGGATGACAATTGCAGGTAAGAATGCAAAAACCGGGGATATATTTCAAGCTGATTATGATGAGAAGAAGCCTTTTTCAGCAAGAGTATTCAAGACGATTGCTGATCCGTTCATCGGTAAGTTCTCTTTATTCAAGGTTTGTTCCGGTGTTATTAAATCAGATTCACTTATTTACAATACGACTACGGAGACAGAGGAGAAAATCAACCGTCTCTACATGATAAGAGGTAAAGAGCAGATTGAAGTGGAAGAGCTTCATGCCGGTGATATTGGTGCCCTCGGTAAGTTAAGTGATACCAGTACCGGAGATACTCTGGCTACCAAAGCAACCCCGATCGAATATGACCGTATCGAGGTATCAACTCCTTACACTTATCAGAGATTTAAGACCAAGAATAAGGGCGATGATGATAAGGTATCTCAGGCACTCGGCAAGCTGATGGATGAGGATTTAACCTTAAAGATGGTGAATGATAAAGAAAACAGGCAATCATTGTTATACGGTATTGGTGACCAGCAATTGGATGTCGTTGTGAATAAGCTGTTAACCAAATATAAGGTAGATATTGAAGTTATGAAGCCCAGAGTACCTTTCCGCGAGACGCTTCGTAAGAAGGTTCGTGTCCAGGGCAGACATAAGAAACAATCCGGCGGGCATGGTCAATTTGGTGATGTTCATATTGAATTTGAACCCTCAGGGGATATGGAGACACAATATATTTTCGAAGAGAAGATTTTCGGTGGTGCTGTTCCGAGGAACTTCTTCCCTGCAGTTGAAAAAGGTATTGCAGAATGTGTTGTGAAGGGACCCGTTGCCGGATATCCGGTAGTAGGTTTAAAAGCAACCCTGGTTGATGGTTCCTACCATCCGGTAGATTCCTCTGAAATGGCCTTCAAGATGGCAACGATCCAGGCCTTCAAACAGGGCTTCATGGAAGCTTCACCGGTCCTTCTGGAGCCGATTGCATCCTTAAAGGTACTTGTTCCGGATAAGTTCACCGGTGATATCATGGGTGACCTGAATAAACGCCGCGGTCGTGTGCTTGGCATGAACCCGATTACCGGAGGCAAGCAGGAAATCGTAGCCGACATCCCGATGTCAGAACTATATGGCTATTCTACTGACCTTCGTTCCATGACCGGTGGTATTGGAGATTATTCTTATGAATTTGCACGTTACGAGCAGGCACCTTCCGATGTACAGCAGAAGGTAATTGAAGAGAATGCAAAGGAAGAGCAAGTCGAAGAATAATATTTCTTGATTAAACGAATGCTTTGCTATATTATATTAAAGGTTGTGAAGTTCACTTTTTTATCTAGAAGAATGATTTGATTATAGGAGGCTTACCTCAAATAATTCCTACAAAGGCGTAGGCAATTTGAAGGCCAGCCTCCTACCTAATGTCTTGCTTAAAACTTTATGGCATTCTGCTACAGCATTTCCTATGGTATTGCTGGCGGTTTCATCTTCTATTGCATCGTTAAGGTAGCAAGAGGAAAGGTTAAGGAAATCAGCCCAGTTATCTGGGTAGCATCCGGTTTATTCATCGCTAACTTTGTAATCCTTGCACTACTCTAATTTATATAAGATAATCGATTTATAATATAGTCCTTTGACTTAAGAATATACAGTCAGAGGACTTTTTAATTTCATAGGAAATTGCGTCCTATGAAATTAAAAATGCTCCGTATGGATGCGCACTCAGCGCAAGACGTAAAATAAAATTTCGTTGGAATTATGTCAGCAAGCTGACCGCGCTCGGCGCGAGAGTTTGCCAAGGCAAACTCTTTATTCAACATTCACAATGATAATTTTGGCTGGGTTGTGTTATAATGAAACTACAATAGTAATTCAAGTACAACTTGCAATAGAAGGAATCAGTATAATGTATCAGTACAGGAGGGCAATGAATGAAGCATTTCGTAAAAATGAAGGAAATGGGAAAAGGCTATATTAGTACCTTACTAAGGTTTCCGTTGGTCTTGGCTTTTCTTACTGCAGCTGTGATTATTAATATGATTTCCATTCATACCGGCAATGAACCGTATAGCCGGCTGCTGATAAGTCTGTTTTTAGGAACGGGGCTTTCGTTGGTATTCCAAATGATATACGAAAGATTAAACAGCCAGCAATTCCTGCGCTATCTTTACATGGGAATAACAATTATGTTATCGTTGTTATACTATCTGATCATCAGGTATGCAAGCTGGAATGAAGAAATTATCATCAAAACGATGGTAATTCTGTTTATACTGCTGATTGCTTTTTTATGGGTTCCGGTAATCAGAAGTCCTTATCACTTTAATCAGAGCTTTCTGGCAGCCTTCAAAGCCTTTTTTATGGCCTTGTTCTTTCACGGTGTACTGTTTTTAGGAATTATCCTGCTTTTTGGCGTGACAGAACTGCTGATTTTTAATGTGAGCGAAAAAGCATATTTTGACGCAGCCAATATCATCTTTATCCTGATGGCGCCGGTTTATTTTCTATCGTTGATACCTTATTATCCTGGGAAAGATAGCTTAAAAAATATTACCAGTGCGGATAGCAATCCGAAGACCAGTCAAAACAGGAATGTGTCAGATGCGAGTGAAGAGAAGAATACACTCTTTCAGGAGACAGAATTAACGACGGCTGATGAGCAGCGAAAAAGGGAAGAAGCACTGGTACGACTGACCTCGCCGGTTAGATTTTTAGAAGCATTGGTATCCTATGTGGTTATTCCGATTACGGCAGTTTTTACGATAATCCTGCTGCTTTATATCCTAATGAATATCAAAGGGGAGTTCTGGTCAGATAATCTGATGGAACCGTTATTGGTATCCTATTCCATCGTTGTGATCATTGTATATCTGCTCGCCAGTACGATGAACAATGCACTTACAAAATATTTCTGCCTGATTTTCCCGAAGGTGCTGGTGCTTGTAGTGCTGTTCCAGACCCTTTCCTCCATATTGAAAATAGGTGATGCAGGCCTTACCTATGGCCGTTATTATGTTATCATGTTTGGTTTATTCGCTACGGCGGCAGGTGTCATCTTCAGTGCATTGCCTGTTCGTAGGAATGGTTTGATTGCGCCCATTCTGATTGCCCTTTCGGTGATATCCATATTACCATGCATGGATGCCTTTACCCTGAGCAGAATATCCCAGACCAACCGTCTGGTTCATGTACTTGAGAAGAACGGTATGTTTGACAAAGAGAAGATTATTCCGAATGCTGACATAACGGATAAAGATAAAGAAACCATTATTTCCTCAGTCCAATATCTGAACAGAATGGGCTATACCAGGAATATAGCTTGGCTTAAAAATATCAATGATAATTATTATACCGATTTTAAGCCGACCTTTGGCTTTGATATGTACGAACAAGCAAAAAACATAAGCAAAAACGTATCAGTCATGAGAGACCAGAGCACACCAATACCGATAACTGGATATGATTTTATCCTTCATGGTAGTGTTTCCAACAATGGAGGAAGCTTCAACAAAGTGAGTTTTCAAAAGGATGGAGTAAATTACAGCTTACGGTTTGATTCTACACCAAATCAGGTTCTTATCCTGGAGAAGGAAGAAAAGGAGCTTCTTCAGCTTGATGTGATGGATATTTATAATAAATACTCCAATGAGAACGGCCAGATATCAGCCTCAACTAAGGATGTAACTTTTACTGAGGAGAATACGGCGGCTATCTTGACGGTTGTTGCAGATGATATTAATATAAATGAATGGGATACGGGAAAAGGCCTGCAGGCAGATATTTATGTCCTGGTAAAACTGAAGTAGGGATTATATGACGGTTATGATGTTCTGGACGCAATCGCTAAAGTAGCAAAGAAAGATGTAAAAAATGGGGTACCTGCGACAGAGGTCATCATCGATAAGATCAATGTTATTGAATATCAATAAATTATGCCGGAGCATTTCTAAGATTGAGCAGAGGTATAAAAAATACTTATGGAATCCATAAAATCTGAATTGACAGAATATAAGCAATGATGTAATATAATAGCGTAATTTCATAAGACCTCACTTTCCGGTGAGGTAGAGGCGCGGTATTTAACAGTCTGCAGAAGAGCGTAAGAAGCAATGAAGCTGTGGAGAAGGAACTACCGCCGAAGTTTATAATATACTTAGTATTATAAGCTGGGTCTGCAGTGAATAATTGCAGGACTGTCCTGATGAGCTACCCGGTTGATCAGGTTGTGCTATCTCAAATGGGATTTGTAGGGACTTAGGGCAATGACGCATAACCTGAGGATACCTCAGGTTTTTTTATTTCATAGGAAATTGCGTCCTATGAAATAAAAAATGCTCCGCATGGATGCGCACTCAGCGCAAAACGTAAATTAAAATTTACGTTGGAATTATGTCAGCGAGCTGACCGCGCTCAGCGCGAGAGTTTGCCAAGGCAGACTCTTTGATCTGTTAAGAATAAAAAGAGAACGCTTATGGATACCCGTAAGTGTATGATACTTTTTAACTATGTTTATAATAAATTTAAGTAATGGGAGGATATTTTTATGAAGAAGAAACTTGCTACACTGATTGCACTTACGTTATCAGCAACTGTTCTGCTTGCTGGCTGCGGTACGAAGGATGAAGCTAATACGTCTACGAACGGGGATAATACTTCTACGAATGAAGCTAATACTTCTACGAAGGATGAAGACAATACCTTTAAGGTAGGTATGGAGTGCGGTTATGCACCCTTTAACTGGACTCAGACAGATGATTCCAACGGTGCAGTTCAGATTGACGGAAGCGCTGATTATGCAGGCGGTTATGATGTTGAAATCGCAAAGAAGATTGCAGCTGGTCTTGGTAAAAAGCTGGTAATCGTTAAAACGGAATGGAATGGTCTGGTACCGGCATTAACCTCAGGTACAATTGATGCAATAATCGCCGGTATGTCACCAACGGCTGACAGAAAAGAAACAATTGACTTTACCGATAACTATTATAAATCTGATTTAGTAATGGTAGTGAAAAAGGGCGGAGCTTACGAGAATGCTACCTCAATCAAGGATTTCAAGGGTGCGAAGATTACAGCTCAGCTTAATACCTTCCACTATACTGTAATTGATCAAATTACCGGTGTTGACAAACAGCCTGCTATGGATGACTTCCCTGCCATGAGAGTTGCGCTTGAATCAGGTATTATCGACGGATACGTATCCGAACGTCCGGAAGGCGTAAGTGCTTCAGCAGCTAATCCTAACTTCGTTATGGTTCAGTTTACAGATGGTTTCCAGACCTCTGAAGATGATACCGCTGTTGCTGTTGGCGTAAAGAAGGGAAGCGATTTAACTACGAAAATCAATGAGATATTAGCAGGTATTTCTGAAGATGACCGTGTCAGCATCATGGACACAGCGATTGCGAATCAACCGGCAGCAAAATAAACGCTGACTTAGTATGTAAGGGGGCTGTCCAAATTCTTGAGTTATATATTTGGCAGCCTCTTTTTATGTAAATATGTAAGACGAATAATACGCAAATTTGTATGAACGGAAAGGCTTGGTGCACTTATGACCCTGGAGTGGTTAAAAAGAATATTAATTGATTATTGGCCGATGTATCTGCGAGGTGCAGGCTTAACTTTATATATATCCATTATTGGTACGATTCTTGGATCCATTATCGGCTTATTAATAGGAACAGTCCGTACAATTCCTATGCCTGATAAAGGAATTAAAAGAATTTTGTTAAAAATAGTAAATATTATCTTATCAATTTATGTGGAGTTCTTCAGGGGTACTCCCATGATTGTTCAGGCCATGGTAATTTATTATGGTACTGCGGCTGCTCTCCAGATATCTTTGGACCGTACTTTGGCCGCTGTTTTCATTGTATCGATCAATACAGGAGCATATACGGCTGAGATTGTAAGAGGTGGTATTATTTCCATCGATAAAGGACAATTTGAAGCAGCTCATGCAATTGGTATGAATCATATCAAAACCATGTTCAACGTAGTACTCCCTCAAGTGATCCGTAATATTTTACCGGCTATCGGTAATGAATTTGTTATCAATATCAAGGATACCTCAGTACTTAACGTAATCTCCGTATCCGAGCTGTTCTTCACGACCAAAACCGTTGCCGGTAATAACTTCAGATTTGCAGAAGCCTTCTTTATTGCATGTATCCTTTATCTGATTATGACATTCACAGTAACACGAATCCTTCGACTAATTGAGCGTAAAATTGAAGGACCGGAGAATTTCGTTGTTATTCCAGGAAACCAGATGCAGGTGTAAAGACCTGAGGATGCATGAAAGCATGGAAGTAAATTCTAATTGAAGTCGGAAGAGATATCTTTCGAAGAAAACAAGGATAAACGTGAGTATTTTGAAGGATACAGACTGAGTTCCATATAGAATTCAATCTGAATTTCTGGTGATTATCTGAGATGTCGTAGAACAAGATTTGGAGGGTATAATGGAAAAGGTAATAGATATACAACATTTAAAAAAGTCCTTTGGAAAAAATGAGATATTAAAAGATATCGATTTTTCAGTAAATAAAGGTGAAGTAGTCTGCATCATTGGTGCATCCGGATCAGGTAAATCCACACTTCTTCGCTGCATCAATCTGCTGGAGAAGCCGAACGGCGGAATGATTATTTACAACGGTGAAAATATCCTTGATGATAAGCATGATATCTACGCATACAGGACGAAGCTTGGAATGGTATTCCAACAGTTTAACCTGTTCAATAACCATAATGTACTTAGCAACTGTACCGTAGGACAGATCAAGGTTCTGAAAAGAACCAAGGAAGAAGCAGAGAAAGTTGCGATGAAATACCTTAAGGTAGTAGGCATGGACCAGTATATCAATGCTAAGCCAAAGCAGTTATCCGGAGGACAGAAGCAGAGAGTAGCAATCGCAAGGGCCTTGTCCATGGAACCGGATGTCCTTCTCTTTGATGAGCCGACTTCAGCTCTGGATCCGGAGATGGTTGGTGAAGTTCTTGCAGTCATGAAGGAACTGGCCCAAAGTGGTTTAACCATGTTAGTAGTAACCCACGAAATGGGGTTTGCAAAGGAAGTTTCTAACCGCGTCGTATTCATGGATAAGGGTGTTATCGCTGAAGAAGGATCTCCTGAACAGATTTTTAATAACCCGATCCAGGATAGAACAAAGGAATTCTTAAAGAGAATACTGAAAGAGCAATAGATAATAAGATTATAAATAGTTCAGGGCAGCTGACTTGCGAAATAGCAAATCGGCTGCCCTGGTATTATATTTGTGCGAAAGCAAATATGAGCTGAGTGAAGAAACAAGTTTGTCACTTTATACAGGCTTGCTTGTGAAAATGTGAATGCCTGCTATATTAGCACAGCTTACCTACTACCTGGTTAATCAGTTTTCCATCTGCCTTACCCTTTAAGTCAGCCATAACACTTTTCATTACCATGCCTTTATTCTTCGTAGCAACAAGATCCGGATATTTATCAAGAATAAATGCTTCGATTTCCTGCTCGTTCATCATGGAAGGTGCGTATTCCATGATGATATCATAGGTAGCTTGATAGCTTGCCTTCAATTCTGTCCTCTCAGCCGGACAGGTCTCTATCTGTTCTTTGACAAGCTTCATTTCCTTTAAGATGGCTCTGTTTACTAATTCCTCCTGGATATCATCACGGCAGCCCTCATCGATTGCAATCTTCTTGATTGCGGATATAAGCGAAGATATAGCATCCTTGTGTACCTTATCGTGAGCCTTCATAGCTGCTACCATATCTTTTTGTAACTGTTCCATCTGCATAACTATTACCTCCTGAACTGTAATTTACATAATTAATATCGATCCCAAATAATAACAAATAATACGTATCCTCATGAAAAACAGTATATTGCATGTTGGTAAGATATTCAAGTGAAAAGTTATCAGAAGGCAGCAGCTAATGATAAAGAGCAGTTTACTTGAATTGGAAG
This sequence comes from Mobilitalea sp., assembly GCA_035564175.1. GTDB lineage: Bacteria > Bacillota > Clostridia > Lachnospirales > Lachnospiraceae > Mobilitalea. The sequence continues at coordinate 2,381 of DATMUM010000051.1, read as the reverse complement.
CGTATAGTATAATATACTGAGAAACAGGAAAAGAGGAAAACCTATGGGATTTGTAACATATAAGATTGCAGAAGATTTTTACAGCATTGAGCAGAACTATGTCCGCAGCTTTCTGATATTGGGTGATAGATGCGCTCTTCTGATCGATACAGGAGTCGGGGGAGGTAACCTGAAGGAATATGTGGAAGGTATAACGAACCTTCCAATTACGGTGCTTTTTACACATGCGAGCGGTGAATCAGGGAACCATTGTCATGACGTATAGTCCTGATGATCGATCAAAGGAGGTATTCATGAATTTATCTAATTCAGAAAAGGAAATATTTCATAAGCTGGTAGGTCCCATGGGAGATGATACAGCTGCGAAGATAAAACATAATATTGACTGCTTCCTTCACCCGAAAGTTAGTTTGTTCATACCATCGGTTGGGCAATGTCAATATGCTGTTACTCCGAATCACACACATCCTGCGTATTCCTTCATTTATTATTTCCAGCCGGTAAATGAAGTTATTTTGGAAGAGAAGCTGATATCCTATGATTTATCCGGCGGCAGATGTTTAGCTGCCATGTCACCGAATATACCTCATCAGGAAGTGGAACAGGAATATTTCCAAAGTTATATTGCAATTCTGATTGATAAATCACTTTTTGAAGAGACAGTTCTTCAATATATTGAGAAGGTTCCGGTTTTCCGCGGAGAAATCTATATACCCCACCCGGAATTATTAGGGTTACTAAGATGCTTTATGCTGGAAGCCAGGGAACACAAGCAGTCTGGTAAGGATTTGCTGGATAAGCTGGCTCCGGTTGTTACCCATTACATAATCCAGTCTGTAATTACGCAGACACGCGATTTAATACCCTTATATGACCGGTTTGAAGTGGATCGGGCGATCGCATATATGAATACCCATTACTCAGATAAAATAACTACGGAGGATCTGGCTGAGAGAGTCAATCTTTCTGCCGGACATTTTTCGAAGATATTTAAGACAGTGACCGGGGCTTCACCCATCGACTTTCTTAATATACTAAGACTTCAAAAAGCATGTTATCTGCTTATACATAGTACGAAGAACATAACTGAGATCGCATTGGAATGTGGCTTTAATACCTCTTCTTATTTTTCAACCTGCTTTCTCGAAAAATATAGAACAACGCCTACAGCCTATCGGATGAATTTTCATCGTCAATAAAATCTCTGAAATTTGATAATTATACTTCGGATATTGAAAGTGATCTTATCAATAATCCTTTAATATTTGATTGTAAGCGTTACAGTGATCAACGAAAACAATCAGGAGGTATTAGTATGAATGAACAATTGAGTGAGATTTTATTATTTGCGAATCAAAACCCATCATCCTGGCTGGCAACCAGTGAAGATAACCAGCCCAGGGTGAGGGGGATGCTGCTGTGGTATGCGGATGAAACGGGATTTTATTATCATACTGCGAAAGCGAAGAGTCTTTATCATCAGATAGTAAAAAACCCGGCGGTTGAAGCAGCGTTTATTCGAAATGCAAATGACCCGAATTTTGAAATGCTCAGAGTTGCTGGAAGCGTTGAACTTTTAGAGAATCAGGAGCTGAAGGAACGGCTTTTTAAGGAAAGAGCCTGGCTTTGGGGAAATATTGAACGTGCAGGGATAGATACAGAAGTAGCAATTTTTAGAATTGTAAATGGATCTGCATATATTTGGAATATGGGCTGTAACGTGAAGGAAAGTGAAGTACCGCGTATTACATTTTAACCATCAGAATAGCAACTGTAACTCATAAATATTATGGTATGTGATTAAGTGCTGACAATCAGGGTATCTGTTTCACTTTTTACATACCTTTTTCATTATGATAAGTGAATTGACTTGCCGATTCAACTTGCTTGATAAACGTGATTAGGGTTTAGAAGCTATCGATTAGTCATAACGATTATTGTGAATATTTTTACTTGTTTACGAATAGTAATTTAATAGAATCTATAACAGGTCTGTATTCTGAATGAGATGTGTATCTGCAACATCAGAAACAGCCGGAACTTAAAACAGACTGATGAATATAATGATTATTACTTACAATATAGTGATGATTAAATAAGATGATATCAAATGGGATATATTGCTAATTTACATTTCTAAAATTTTTGAAAATAGTTATTGACAATACCAAAATAAATAAGCTATAATCACTACAACAATCAACGACGATTTGTTAGAGATGAAATATCACTGACAAGTCGTTTTTTTATGTTATAGGAAACTTCTCCTTAAGGAGAAGTAGGGAACAAAAATAACCCGCCAGAAGCGGGCATGCAAGACGGACAGTGATTAGAGAAGGTCTATATAAAAGCCTTCTTCAAATTCACCATCTTCTAGGTCA
>DATMUM010000050.1:0-37671 GCA_035564175.1 Mobilitalea sp. | reverse complement strand
GTGTCATAGCTTTCAATCAGAAACTGCTGTCCATAAACCGCATGTTCCGTATAGGTTCCCATGGCATGGATAAATTCACCCTCACTGATGAAAGGGAAGCTGCCGACACAGGTAATCTCCTCCTCATCATTATGAAGACTTAGGACAGTATATCCATTTTCATCATTGCGGTATATAATTCGTTCGATATATCCTTCCACTGTTTCTGCCATGGTATCCTCCCAAAAAAATGTCATTTCAACTGGATTCCCTTTTTCCGGACTTCAGTTAAAATGACACGTAAGGTCTTATTCACAGTTACTTGCTTTAAATATGTAATTATTCGCTTGTAACATATAGGTTAATTATGATTAGTTACGTTTCATTGAATCATAAAGCATCTGAGCAATTCCAAGACCCTGATTCTCAGTAGCACTATCCGCATATTCTTCGTAAAGCTTATCCCCGAACTGTGCTAAATAGTCATTCTGTTCCTCTTCGTCACTCTTCATTACGGTCTTTTCCATACCTTTAAATACCTGTTCCAACAGATAGGACTCAAAGCTTTTGCAGGCATTCATTAATTCCTCGTCTGTCGCGGAGCTGTTCTTTAAGGTAGATTCTATGTTATCCGTTTTGGCTGAATTACTAGTATTGGCTGTTGAATAATATTGTGAACCTGATCCGATTGAAATATCCATCATTGGCTCCTTTCTATAAACCCTGTCCTAGCTGCAAATTAATCAAAATAAATCAGATTACCTGTCTATCTAAGATTATTCGCTTGCTTCATCATCTCATCCGATGCTGTAATTATCTTCGAGTTCATTTCATAAGCGCGCTGAGCGACGATTAAGTTTACCATCTCATCGACTGCCTGAACATTGGAGCTTTCCAGATAGCCCTGTTTCACAACACTCTTCGTTAATGATGAATCGGTAGCTTCCAAGCGTGCTGCTCCGGAAGCATCCGTTTCCTTCAATAAGCTGTTGGATAACTTCTGTAATCCTCCCGGATTATTAAACTGGGCGATACCAATCTGAATTCCTGTGGGTACTGAAGCTCCGGTAGAATCCGGATAATATAACTCTCCTGTTTCATCAATCGTGAGCTTTGCTGTATCATAATTATCTCCTAAAACGATCGGAGAACCATTCACATCAAGAACCGGATTACCATCCGAAGTAGCTAAGGTAAAACCACTGGTACCATTCGCCAGCTGGAAGGAGCCGTTACGGGTATAAGCAACCCCTCCATCCTGAGTTTGTACCATAAAAAAGCCCTTACCATTAATGGCTAAATCTAAATCATTCTCTGTCTCAGTCAAAGCTCCCTGCGTATACTGTGAGGTAATTGCTGAGTTTCTTACTCCAAGGCCAACTTGGATTCCATAGGGCTTCGGATCTCCGCTATTATCATAGGACTGATCCTGTATTGTCTGATACAGTAAGGATTTGAATTCAGCACTTTCCTTTTTATATCCTACTGTATTAATATTCGCAAGGTTATTCGAAATCGTGTCAACATTGGTCTGCTGACTGATCATACCGGACGCTGCCGTCCACAAGGATCTCATCATATGCTATTCCTCCTAAGTATTATGCCATTTATACCCTTCCGACTGAATTTGCCGCAAGATCCAATGTCTTATCAACTGTCTGTATTATCTTCTGATTAGCTTCATAGGCTCTGGTTATATTAATCATATCTACCATCTCAGATACTACATTCACATTGGATTGTTCTGTAAAGCCTTGTTTTACCGATGCACTGCCGGTAATCTCGGTTGCTCCGTCGAGTGCCTGGTACATGGTATCACCTGATTTGATTAAGTAATTATAATCTTGAAAATCAGTAATCTTAATCGTATCGACATAGGCTCCATCTGCATAGATTGCGCCGCTGGAATCTACTACGACGTCTGTTGCATCGGTAGGAATTGTAATTTCTCCTGCCGTACCCATCAAGTGATTTCCATTTCCGTCCACGATATGACCATCCTTAGTCATCGTAAAAGAACCATTGCGTGTGTATTGAGTGCTTACATTTCCTGCCTTATCCGTAACATCAAGTGTGAAAAATCCTTTTCCTTCCAGGGCAAGATCATAGGTATTGGAGGTCTGTCTAAGTGATCCCTGTGTATAATTCGTATAGACCTCGCCAAGCTTCACTCCTAAGCTCATCTTACCAATTGGACGGTCATTATAAGCTTCGGAGGAATCCTTTATCTTAAGCGTCAAGAGGCTGTCGAAGGACTGGCTTGTTACACTATCCTCTTTATAACCTACGGTTGCAGAATTTGCAAGATTGTTAGAAATGATATCCAGTCTTTTCTGTTCATTTGCCATTCCTGTATAAGCTGTATAAAGTCCTCTTACCATATCATCAACCTCTTTTCTGCTTATTTTGCACAACAATTAAGCTGTAATTATATAGGAGGCAATTACTTGCCAAAATGATTAGTCTCTTTTTCCAGCAAGGAATTCAACGAATTTGCCTGTACCGATTGCTACTGCTGTCATCGGATCTTCTGCTGTCATCGTTGTAATGCCTGTCTTTTCTTCGATTAATTCTTCCAAACCATATAACAGACATCCACCACCGGTTAATACGATGCCTCTGTCTGCAATATCTGCTGCAAGTTCCGGAGGAGTCTTCTCAAGAACGCTGTGAACAGCTTCTACAATCTGGGAAGTAGTTTCTTTTAAAGCTTCCTCAGTCTCCTCGGAGGTCACTGCAATTGTCTTCGGAAGACCTGTAACGAGATTACGTCCTCTAACCTCCATGGATACGGACTCCGGTCTGCGGTAAGCAGATCCGATCTTTATCTTGATATCTTCTGCGGTTCTTTCACCAATCAGAAGATTGTGTTTCTTTCTCATGTATCTTACGATCGCATCATCAAAATCATCACCTGCGATCTTAACGGAAGTACTAACAACAGTTCCTCCTAAGGAAATAACCGCGATATCCGTTGTACCACCACCGATATCAACAATCATATTACCGCAGGGTCTTGAGATATCAATTCCTGCACCGATTGCTGCTGCAATAGGCTCTTCGATAATAGCAACCTCTCTTGCACCTGCTGCATAGGTTGCATCCTCAACGGCTTTCTTCTCAACCTCTGTAACCTGGCTTGGTACGCATACACTGATACGAGGCTTTCTGAAACGCTGCTTACCAACTGCCTTTGCGATGAAATATTTCAGCATCTTCTCAGTTACTGTATAATCAGAAATAACACCCTGTCTTAACGGACGTACCGCTACGATATTACCGGGTGTTCTACCTAGCATCAATCTTGCTTCCTCGCCGATTGCCTTAATCTTATTGGAGTCTCTGTCAAAAGCTACTACCGATGGCTCTTTTAAGACTACTCCCTTACCCTTTATATAAACCAAAACACTAGCTGTCCCTAAATCAATTCCAATATCACTGCCTAACATACTAATATATCTCCTTTCCTTTTCATGCATCTACATGAACAAGTGACTTACCTCATTTTCATGTTCAGTTTCCGATTTTCCCAGTCCGATGTCATTAACGATAGATACTTAATATATTTTCTTCCAATCTTCGGCAACTTAAACATATACGATTATATTATATATGCTTTTAGCTTAATTTTCAAAGGAAATTTTCAAATTATTTATTTATCGCCATAATTCATCACACCAGATAACCAGAAGCCTTTCATTACTTTAAAAAATATGACAAGCTTCTATAGGTTTTACGCTATATTATTATAAAATAGAAGTGAGGTAATAGAGTCTGTATGTTATGACAACTTCATTCGAATGTTATATCGGCATAGTTCAGACTCTACTTAATCCCCTAGGTATAAATACACATATAATTCACAGATTGCCAAGAAAACTATGCTTTTCCTACTTATTATATAAGTAAGATTATATGTAATGAATTCTGTTTCCATTACGTAAATATATAAAGATATTTTAATATTCAAAAAATTATATATACGAAATACAAAAAAAGTAATATAATAACTGCGTTCATTACCTATAACGGATTAACATCAAGAAAGGGCATCCAATATGTCAGATTCATTAATCACTAAAAAAGCGATTGCCACAGGAATTAAGGAGCTTACGAAAAAGAAAAGCTTTGATAAGATAACCGTATCCGATATTACAGAAATCTGCGGACTGAACCGTCAGACCTTTTATTATCATTTTCAGGATAAGTATGAATTAGTGAACTGGATATATTATAATGAAGCAATTTCATTGGTTATCAACGATCTTGCCTACGAGAACAGTGCTGAAAAGATTTATATGATGCTGAGTAAGATGAAATCGGAGGATTACTTTTATGTAAACACCCTGAAAGCATCTGTAAAAAATGAATTTGAAGCTTACTTATTTAAAGTAATTAGCGAGTTGTTTTGCGATGTAATAGAGAAAATAGCGGCGAACAGCAAGATGGAGGAGAATGAAATACGGTTTATTGCCGAATTTTATTCTTACGGGATCGTGGGACTAATTATCTCCTGGGCTCAGAATGGCATGAAGGAGTCTCCGGAGTATATCACCACACAGCTGCGCAATCTTGCTTATGGTACGGAGAAGTTTGCAACCGCCAGATACCAGGAAAAATACTTGAATAAACAAAAGCAGGATTAGTTATAAGAAAGCTGCCATAAAGCACTCCCGTACCTCATTAGAATCTCCATGTCTGCAGGCATCTAAAAGTTTCTGCTGATATTCCATTCTTTCCTGAACAGTCAGCCTATCAGGATACGCACCGAGCCCCAGCTCCATAAGATTTCTGGCACACCGCTCCGGAGACCGCTTCATTCTTTTCAGGCTGATATCAAGGGCTACCAATAATGCTACTTTTTTAATTTTACCCTCTGTAAGCATGGCTACTACCTCTTCTCCTTACATATGAATTAATCATTTATATTCTTATTTATTATTAGTTTAGCTTTCCTATCTCATTCTTCCTATAGACAAAAATTAAAATCTGTCTAAAAATTAGGCAGATTTCTTTTTATGTCTAAAATTTTGACACCGTTAATTCTGTGTCTAATTACAACTACAAAAACTGATGGTATACTCCCCACTTAGAAACAGAGTTGAATAAGGAGTGAAGATAATGAAAAAATTATTTACAAAAAGAAGAATTATTAGTTTTGCTGTCATTGCGGCGGTAGTCATCGTCCCGCTGCTCTACAGTTTCTTTTACCTGGGTGCCTTCTGGGATCCCTATTCCAGGTTGGAGACTTTACCGGTAGCGGTTGTAAACAAGGATGAAGGTGCAACAATCAATGATGTTGAACGTAATCTTGGTCAGGAAATGTGTGACACCTTAAAGGAGGACGCCAGCCTGAAGTATGTTTTTACTGATGAAGAAGATGCGAAGAAAGGTACCGAGGGTAAAGATTATTATGCTATGATCGTAATCCCCGAGAATTTTTCCGAAAGTATCGCCTCTGCCAGTACGGATGACAAGCAGACAGCAACCATAACCTATTCTCCCAATGAAAAACGTAATTTCCTGGCAAGCCAGATTCTCAACAGAGCAGTTTTACAAGTGGAAGAATCGCTTCGCGGCAAGATAGATAAAGAAATTGTACAGGAGTTGGCTGATAATATCAAAGCTGTTCCAGATCAAATGACAGAGCTACAGGATGGCTTAAGCAAAATCAAGGATGGAGCATCAGAATTGACTGAAGGAACACAAAGCCTTGCAGACGGAAGCGCGACCTTCTATGATAAATTCGGCGATTATGCTGATGGAATTACTTCCGCCAAGGAAGGGTCCAGTTCGCTTGCAAACGGTGCAACAGATCTTGATAATGGAATTAAGAAGCTTCAGGACGGAGCAAACCAGCTGGTAACGGCAACTACTGACCTTGATCAATTGACATCAGGTGCTAAGACATTAGCAGAAGGCGCCAAGAGTTTCAACGACGGATTAATTCAATATACTGCCGGCGTGGACACCCTGATTTCCTCCATCAATGATACCCAAACATTTTTACAGCAATATGTTACGAAAATCAATCCCAGCATTATGAAGGATTCTTATTTCTCAGCATTTATTACTAAAATGTCCGATCCGACAAATGCTCAGAGTATCACTGCTTTGCAGGCAGCCAGTACCAGTCTGAAGGAAGCTTCAGCACAGATTAGCGCAGGAGCTGCCCAGTTATCAACAGGAACAAAGAATTTACCTGAATTACGGGCCGGTCTCGCAACTCTTTCTGCCGGAATTACCAAAGCAAAAGAAGGTTCCGCGGCACTTAGTAACGGAGCCGGTGATTTATATACTGGTTTATCTAAAATAAATGACGCTACAGCCAAGCTCTCCGCAGGCGCCAAGGACCTTGCTGACGGTTCCTCAGATTTAAACAGCGGTGCATCGGAATTATCCGATGGCATTACTACAGCAAAATCCGGTGTAGATAATGCTATCACAGATACCAACAACCAATTATCTGCTCTTGACGGTATTGCAGATTACGCTGAGGCACCGGTCAGTATCCAACAGGACAACGTAACTTCTATTGCAAATTACGGAACCGCTTTTGCACCTTACTTCATGTCACTTTCCTTATGGGTTGGCGCATTAATTCTTTTTGTCGGTGTTTATCTGGATACGGAAGGCAAGTTCAAGATCTTATCCAGAGCCTCCGAGCATAAGGTTGCACGCAGCTTTATCTACCTGCTGATCGGTCTTATCCAGGCTTTCGCTTTGGCATATGCAATAAAATACGGTCTTGGCCTTGAGGTTGATAGTACCCTACTATATTATGGCTCCTGCTGCCTGGTATCCTTGGTATTTATCTCTATCGTGCAGTTTTTGATGGTTCATTTAAAAGACGTAGGTAAACTGTTACCCATCGTTTTATTAATTCTTCAGTTAACCTCCTGCGGAGGAACTTTCCCGATGGAAACCGTACCGAAATTCTTTAATATCTTGTACCCATATATGCCGATGACCTATTCTGTAGAATTATTTAAGCAGGCAATAACCGATGCAAATAGTCATGATGTTATCTATAACGGTGGAATCCTGTTTGCAATCCTCGTGGCATTCATGTCACTTACCATCCTCTTCTCCATTGTGAAGCAGAGAAAAGCTGAAAAAACAGATTTCACTGTTCCGGAGCAGATTTATTAATAAGTGTTTAAATCTGTTCTGCAGTATAGAATGATTGGACACTTAGAACATTAGATAGGAAATGAACTGCCAGTTCACAGAATTTTGAAGAGAACTGCTTGTTCGCAGAATTTTAAGAAAACCCCTTTTGTTAGCCAAAAAACTAACCAAAGGGGTTCTCTTCATTTTGTATACCGGTAGTTAGTAGGTCTTTTTCAGATACTTATGAATTCCTTATCTATTTCTTAAATATTTTACATGGCCGGCCTTCCTGATCGTCAGTCACCACAAATCCTTGATTTGATCTACATCCGATACCGCCTTACATAAATTCCAGGAATTATTTCCACAGATATAAACAAAGGCTCAACTTATTACCAAGTTCAATCTTAACTCAATTCAATTATTACAAAAATAGAATAGAAATCAAGCCAGGTCTTAATTAGAAAAAAGGGTCTAAATCCTTATAAATAGGATTTAGACCCAATTATTATAATATTAATTAAGCAATAATAGTTGCTACCTTACCGGAACCAACTGTTCTACCACCCTCACGGATAGCGAAGCCAAGACCCTGCTCCATAGCGATCGGATGAATTAATTCGATTGACATCTCGATGTTATCGCCAGGCATACACATCTCTACGCCTTCAGGAAGGTTACATACACCAGTTACGTCAGTTGTTCTGAAGTAGAACTGAGGTCTGTAGTTGTTGAAGAAAGGCGTATGACGTCCACCTTCTTCTTTTGTTAATACGTAAACCTGAGCTGTGAATTTCTTGTGGCATTTGATTGTGCCGGGTTTAACGAGAACCTGTCCTCTTTCGATTTCGTTTCTCTGAACACCACGGAGAAGTGCACCGATGTTATCACCAGCCTGAGCCTCATCAAGAAGCTTACGGAACATTTCGATACCGGTAACAACAACTTTACGTGTCTCTTCTTTGATACCAACGATTTCAACTTCTTCAGATACATGAAGAACACCACGCTCAACACGGCCGGTAGCAACTGTACCACGACCAGTGATGGAGAATACATCTTCGATAGGCATTAAGAAAGGCTTATCTGTCTGTCTTACAGGATCCGGAATCCAGGTATCAACTGCATCGAATAACTCAAGAATCTTGTCGCCCCAAGGACCGTTAGGATCTTCAAGAGCTTTAAGAGCGGAACCTTGGATGATAGGAGTATCATCGCCAGGGAATTCATAATCGTTTAATAATTCTCTAACTTCCATGTCAACCAACTCAAGAAGTTCAGGATCATCAACCATATCACACTTATTCATGAATACTACTACATAAGGAACACCTACCTGACGGGAAAGTAAGATGTGCTCTTTTGTCTGAGCCATAACGCCGTCAGTAGCAGCAACAACGAGGATAGCACCATCCATCTGTGCTGCACCAGTGATCATGTTCTTTACATAGTCAGCATGTCCAGGACAGTCAACGTGTGCATAATGTCTCTTCTTGGACTCATACTCAACGTGAGCGGTAGATATTGTGATACCTCTCGCCTTCTCTTCGGGAGCTTTGTCGATCTGATCGAATGCTACAACTTCGCCAGTACCGAGTCTCTCATGAAGAGTCTTTGTAATAGCTGCTGTAAGAGTTGTTTTACCATGGTCTACGTGACCGATAGTACCGATATTACAATGTGGTTTTGATCTGTTAAATTTAGCCTTAGCCATTTTTTAACGTCCTCCTTTAAATTTATGCTTATAAGCAAATGATTTATGCCCAAAGGAAACATTATGTGTTTCCAACAAAAAGGGCTTGTTTATTAATTGCCTCATATGCCCTATTATATTTCAACTTAGAAATATTTTCAAGCACAAAGAATTGATATACTAACTTTTTTATTACTAAGTCGATACAGATGAACTGTATTACCAATTCAACCTGTATCGACTTAATTATTTAAATTGATTATTTACCCTTAGTGGATAAAACCTTTTCCTGTACGTTCTTCGGAACTGGTTCGTAAGATGCAAAGAACATGGAGTAAGCACCACGTCCCTGAGTCTTAGAACGAAGGGTTGTGGAGTATCCAAACATCTCGGATAACGGAACGAAACCTCTGATTAGCTTACTACCGTTCATATCCTCTGTTCCTTCGATACGACCACGACGGGAGCTGATATCACCGATAACATCACCCATGTAATCCTCAGGTACAGTAACTTCTACTCTCATGATAGGCTCAAGAAGAACGGCACCAGCTTTGTGCATCGCATCCTTGAAGGCCATGGAACCAGCAATCTTAAATGCCATTTCACTGGAGTCTACTTCATGGTAAGAACCATCGTAGCAAGTAGCTTTGATACCAAGTACCGGATAACCGCCAAGAACACCAGCTTTGGAAGCTTCCTGAATACCAGCGTCTACTGCAGGGATGTATTCCTTCGGAATAGCACCACCAACAACAGCGTTAACGAATTCATAAATCTTCTCTGCGTTAGCATCCATAGGCTCGAAACGTACCTTACAGTGACCGTACTGACCACGACCACCGGACTGCTTAGCGTACTTACTGTCGACTTCAACAGTCTTAGTGAAGCTTTCCTTGTATGCAACCTGAGGTGCACCAACGTTAGCTTCAACCTTAAATTCACGAAGAAGTCTGTCTACGATAATTTCAAGATGGAGCTCGCCCATACCTGCTATAATTGTTTGACCTGTCTCTTCATCCGTGTAGGTTCTGAAAGTAGGATCTTCTTCAGCAAGCTTTGCTAAAGCTTCACCCATCTTATCCTGACCAGCTTTTGTCTTAGGCTCAATAGCTACGTTAATAACCGGTTCAGGGAACTCCATAGATTCAAGAACTACAAAGGCTTTCTCATCACAGATTGTGTCACCGGTTGTAGTAGTCTTTAAACCAACTGCTGCAGCGATATCTCCTGAATAAACCTTCTCAATTTCTTCTCTCTTATTAGCATGCATCTGAAGAATACGGCCAACGCGTTCCTTCTTGTTCTTAGTAGAGTTTAATACATAAGAACCGGAATTTAAGGTACCGGAGTAAACTCTGAAGAATGCAAGCTTACCTACGAAAGGATCAGTCATAATCTTGAATGCTAATGCCGCGAAAGGCTCCTCATCGGAGGATTTTTTGTGAACTTCATTACCTTCTTCGTCCCAACCCTTGATATCCGGGATATCGGTAGGAGCAGGTAAATATTCGATAACGGCATCCAGTAATTTCTGAACACCCTTGTTTTTGTATGCAGAACCACAGCATACAGGGATGATCTCGGTCCTGATGGCAGCTGCTCTTAAAGCTGCCTTTAATTCAGCAGTTGTAGGCTCTTCACCCTCTAAGAACTTCTCAATCAGAACGTCATCTGTCTCGCAGATGGACTCGATCATTGCCTGTCTGTATTCTTTTGCCTGATCTTGTAAATCAGCAGGGATCTCTTTGATCTCGATCTGCTCGCCCTTATCATCTACATAATAGTAAGCTTTCATCTCGAATAAATCAATGATACCCTTGAAAGTATCTTCTTTGCCGATCGGTAATTGAATCGGAACAGCGTTTTTACCTAATCTGCTCTTTATCATTCTTACAACATTGAAGAAATCAGCACCGGAAATGTCCATCTTATTAACGAATGCCATTCTCGGTACGTTGTATTTATCAGCCTGACGCCATACAGTTTCAGACTGAGGCTCAACACCACCCTTAGCACAGAATACACCAACCGCACTATCGAGTACACGTAAGGAACGCTCAACTTCTACAGTAAAGTCTACGTGTCCAGGTGTATCGATAATATTGATACGATGTTCTAAAGCTCCGGGAATTTTCTTGTGCTCAAACTCTTGGGTCCAATGACATGTAGTTGCAGCAGATGTGATAGTGATACCTCTCTCCTGCTCCTGCTCCATCCAGTCCATGGTTGCAGTACCTTCATGAACCTCACCAATTTTGTAACTAACACCGGTATAAAACAGGATACGTTCAGTAAGAGTTGTCTTACCTGCATCGATGTGAGCCATAATACCGATATTTCTAGTTCTCTCTAATGGATATTGTCTTCCTGCCAAGGATAATTCCTCCTTAATTCATGACAAGCCAATTTTCACAAATGGATTATGGATAATACGTTTGTCGGATAAATCGGCCTGAATTTAACAAAAACGATCGGAATCGTCTTTAATTTACCATCTGTAATGTGCAAACGCCTTATTAGCATCAGCCATCTTATGCATATCTTCTTTTCTCTTTACAGAAGCGCCGGTGCTGTTGGCAGCATCCATAATTTCATTCGCAAGCTTCTCCTGCATTGTCTTCTCTCCTCTTTTACGAGAAAACATTGTAAGCCAACGAAGAGCAAGCGTTTGTCTTCTTTCTGGTCTAACTTCTATCGGTACCTGGTAGGTTGCACCACCAATACGTCTAGCCTTTACTTCAAGTACAGGCATGATATTGTTCATTGCCTCTTCGAATACCTCAACGGCATCCTTACCGGTCTTTGCTGCAATTCTGTCAAATGCACCATAAACGATCTTCTGGGATGTTCCCTTCTTACCGTCGAGCATGATGTTGTTGATGAGCTTTGTTACAATTTTATTTTTGTATAACGGATCCGGTAACACATCTCTTCTTGCTATATGTCCTTTTCTAGGCACGTTTCTTCCCTCCTTAATGATACTTAACGAACTGAATCCATTCGTCAGTCAATTAATTCAACGGTACTCACATAAACATGGAGGAACGTAATGTTCCTTCCTTTATTGTGATCGTGCTCAGTTTAACTTCGCTTTCCTATAAGTGATTGTTTTTTATCACTTTATAACCTGTAACCCACAGAAATACAAATCAAATGGAAATAAAAAATTAATCCGGCACTTAACCTTATCTACAATATGAATATGCCATTCAATTGTAATGAATTAGTAATTATTTCTTACCAGTTTTAGCTGCTGCAGCTGCTGCACCTGCCTTCGGTCTCTTAGCACCGTATTTGGAACGTGCCTGTCTTCTCTTAGCAACGCCTGCAGTATCAAGTGTACCTCTGATGATGTGATAACGAGTACCGGGTAAGTCCTTTACTCTACCACCTCTGATAAGAACAACGCTATGCTCCTGAAGGTTGTGACCTTCACCAGGGATATAGCTTGTTACTTCAATTCCGTTTGACAGACGAACTCTGGCAATCTTACGAAGCGCTGAGTTAGGCTTCTTAGGAGTTGCTGTTCTAACTGCTGTACAAACACCTCTCTTCTGAGGAGCGGATACGTCAGTTGCTTTCTTATTTAAGGAGTTAAATCCTTTCTGTAAAGCAGGAGCTGTTGATTTCTTCTCCATTGTCTGTCTACCTTTTCTTACTAGCTGGTTAAATGTGGGCATTAATTTTTCACCTCCTGAAAATTATTAACTTACGAATTGCCCTGCAGATGTTAGCATCTGCCATGCATGTTGAAACAAAATTCTGTGGTTTTAAGAGGCTTTTTGGATACTATATAAGCATCAACAAAAAGCGCATAAAAAATACATTGCATGCAGAAATCTGCACGCTAGATGATTATATATTTTTGCTTGGTAATTGTCAAGGACTTTTTTCGCGCGAAACAGCTTGGAAATGCCATGTTTTAAAGCTCCGGATGGTTTCGTATCCAGGAATAACTACATGTAACATCATTTCCCAGGCGCTTCATCTTCCGGAGCCCTTAACATCATGAAGAAATTATATCATTATATCTGCAGCCCTTAATTAGCTTTATTTAGTATTGCATAAAGAAGAAATATGGTATTTCTGACGTTACTGCAGACTGTGCAGGTGATATCTTAAGCGTATAGTTACCGGGGGTAAGGTAACAGTCAATTTCGTAATAGGAGCCAACATCAAATACAAAGTAATTCCCAATATCATAATTTCCGCTAAGAATCTGGACATACAGTTTATCCAGATCACTTGCACTATTCGTTTTAATGATGCCATGTACCCAGCCGGATTGTACCACAGTAAAGCTGTAATAATCCATATCGCTGTTCATTGCTAAAGAACCGACAACTCCTACTTCAGACTCAATTGGCTGAGATCCATACTCACTGTTTGTCTGACTTGTATTCTCCTTTGTTGAATTATCCAGGAAAGCTTTTTGATATTTCGCAAAATAATCCGATACAGAAATCGGTTTGCTGGTATCCACCTTATCAAGTTCACTGATATTAATCGCGAAATTCACATTCTGCCCGTCCGGATAATACATGGTATTAATACCGATTACTTCACCGTAAGCGTTAACCAGGGGTCCACCGCTGTTACCCGGTGATAATGCCGCATCCATCTGAATACAGTTTACTCCGTCAATAGTACGGGACGCTGTTGTAATGATTCCTTTCGTTATTGTTCCCGTCATACCAAGGGGGCTTCCAAGCGCGTAAACATCTTCACCGGTTCGGCCTTCTGTCTGACTGATGGTAAACGGTTCGCAGTCTGCTTTCACTTCCAGTACAGCAATATCCAGCTTCTCGTCATAACCGATAATGGTATCAACGTCATGAACAACATTATCCTTCGTTAATACCTGTATTGTCTTAGCTCCCTTGATCACATGATAATTGGTTACAACCGTATTGGTATCAATAAAGAAGCCGGAGCCCTGCCCTTCAAAATAATCATCCTTGGCTGTTATTTCCACTACGGAAGGATTAAATTCCTCATAGATATCCGCAGCCGATAAGGCTACTTCGTCTTTTTGATCGACGGCATTTACCTTCAATACAAGCCTGTCATTTGTTTTGCTGGACTTAATCGTAATTTGATCCTGTCCGACACTTTTTACTTCAATGACTAATTTTGCTGTATCTCCAACCGACTTGCTGATAACTGCATTCAGTATATCCGGATTTTCATTGGAGCAGGTCAAGCTTTCACCTAGGAGGACATCCTTGATTGCAATATAGACTGTCTTCTTACCGCTGATGGTAAGGCTGTTCGAAGTTGTACTGAGTCTGCCTGATCCGATTTGCACCTTTAATTCTGCCTTGTAACTCCCAGCCTTCGCAGTAACTGTCACCTGTCCGGATTTTTTGGCAGTTAGTTTTCCTGATGTGTTAATCGAAGCAACGGAAGTGTCAGATACACTCCAGGATATCTGCTTATCCGTGCCATAAGCAGCTGCTTTGAATTTATATGTATCGGAGGCATTCAGATAATCTGTGCTTTCTGATAATGCTACATAAGGTTTTTTGACTGTAACTTGGAACGTCAGCTTATAGGTTTTATTACTTTGTTTTGCTGTTACAAGAATGGAAGTGCTTCCCGCTGCCTTTGGAGTAACAGTACCTGAAGCGGAAACAGCTGCGATTTTATCATTTTTCGCTATGTATGTGACTGACCCACTTTTTAATAAATTCGAGACCTTAATGCTATAGTCTTTATAACCAACATACAGCGTCTTATTATTTTCTGTCAGAACAGGTTCCTTTACTGCAGCTTCTGCAGTCCTGCTTACTGCCATGCCCGGTAATGATGTTACATTTCCCGTTATAAAAATTGCTAAAAAGATGATGCAAAATACTTTCTGAAGTTTGCTCAAGTCTGTTCCTCCTATAATTATCATTATTTCATTATTATATAATGAGCCTAAGGGTAAAGCAAGATGCTCGCAATTTTTTCCATGTGAATTATCTATGTACAAATTTGTTTAACTGAATGATTCCAATCCCCTACTTGTCCTTGAAACTTTTACTCTGTTATTGTATTATAAGTATAGCATATGAAACATTTATTATAGGAAGAAGCTGGTCAAGCCACGAGAATATAACCTTTGCTCAAATAGGGAATGGGAGGTATCTATGAAGGATATGGCACAAACCGAACGTCAGATATTTATTCTGTTGCTGCTTTCGGAAAACAAACGCGGTTATACCATCAATGATATCCATGCTTCCTTGGAAAAATGGGATGTCATTGTAGATAAGAAGACCATCGGCAGGGATATTGACAGCTTATCGGGGATATGTTTTATATCGGAAGAAGAGCGTAATGGGAAAACCTATTACACCGCAGATAAATTCCGTCTCCGTGATATAACCTTTACTTCGCCCGAGCTTGTCTCTCTTGCATTTCTTCTCGAGCTTTTGAAGCCCTACCAATATATGACCATGGGAAGGCAGTCGCAGGAATTAATACATAAGCTGATTGATAATACGACTAACCTGAATCGTGAATTCATCAAGCATTTTACAGGACTTGTTACAATTAATACCAACGATTATATTACAGATGAGGTAAATCCTGAGATTGAGGATCGCCTTCAGACTGCGATCCGAAATAAGCTGAAGGTTCGCATCATCTATCACAGCTTTGGAAGTGACGAGGATACCATCCGCATTATTCATCCTTATGAGCTTCTGATCAATGACGGAGCGCTTAATGTTGTCGGTTATTGTGAGCTTCGTAATGATCTACGTGATTTCAGGGTATCCAGAATTAAGGCCATTACCCTCCTGGAGGATACCTTTACCATTCCGGAGGATTATTATCTAAAACGTGTCCGCAACAAATTCATCCATCTGTCGGGCAATATAGTCGAACCGATCATCCTCGCATTTGAAGGTCAGACGGCGAAATATGTCCAGGAATATGAAGCAGACCTTGCAGATGAAATCCTGGAGACAGAAACCGGCATTACCTTTATGCGTAACACAGCGGTGACAGAAGAGCTGGTTCGCTGGATACTGCAGTTCGGTTCCGGGGTAAAGATTCTAAATCCTTCCCATTTAAAGGACAAGATAAAGCTGGAGCTGGAAAAGAGCCTGGAATTATATAAGTAATGTTTGTTAGCCAGCCAAATCCAGGAATACTGCTACGGGTTGATGTGGCAGATATTTATGTAATTCTTTTACATTAACTCATAATTATAACAAAAAGAATTCATAATTATTCAGTTGACAATTCTAAGACCAGTGTATATACTGAAATCAAAGAAATAAATACATATAAATTCAAAAACCGTTGAGTAAGAATAGTAAATATTGATGCTTATTATCAGAGAGCTGCAGGCGGTGTGATTGCAGTAATGACATGATATTGAATGGGCTTACGAGGGTGGGAAGAAAGACAGTAACCTGTCAAGTAATGCCCGACGGAAACTCCATCCGTTAACAAGGGAGCATATATGACCGTATATGAATTGAGTGGGTGCATATGCACCAAACCGGGTGGTACCGCAGAAGCGAACTATAGCTTTTGTCCCAGTAATAACTGAGACAAGAGCTTTTTTTATTTCATAGGAAATTGCGTCCTATGAAATAAAAAATGCTCCGCATGGATGCACACTCAGCACAAAACGTAAATTAACATTTACGTTGAAATTATGTCAGCAAGCTGACCGCGCTCGGCGCGAGAGTTTGCCAAGGCAAACTCTTTGTTCTATCTAAAATGAGCATCAGTAATGAATAAAACAAACTTGAGAGGAGAAATAATTATGTCAAAGAAAATTCCGCACAGACTTTATTTAACCGAGGATCAGATGCCGAAGCAATGGTACAACTTAAGAGCAGACATGAAGGAACAGCCTGCTCCCCTTTTAAACCCCGGTACACTTCAACCCTGCAAAGTTGAAGAATTATATCCCATATTCTGTGAGAAGCTTGCACAGCAGGAATTGGACAACACCACCAGATACATCGATATCCCCGAGGAAGTACAGGACTTCTATAAAATGTACCGTCCTTCGCCATTGATCCGAGCATATAATCTGGAAAAGGCACTGGGTACGCCGGCTAAAATTTATTACAAATTCGAAGGAAACAATACTTCCGGCAGCCATAAGCTCAATTCCGCTATCGCTCAGGCATATTATGCCAAAGAACAGGGGCTTTCGGGTCTCACCACAGAAACCGGTGCAGGTCAGTGGGGTACGGCATTGGCTGAAGCTTGCTCCTACTACAATCTGCCTCTTACCGTATACATGGTTAAGGTTTCTTATGAACAGAAGCCTTTCCGTAAGTCCGTTATGCAGACCTTTGGTGCTGAGATCATCGCCAGCCCGAGCGAGACCACACAGGTTGGCAAGATGCTCCTGGCACAGAATCCGAACAGCAGCGGAAGCCTTGGAACTGCTATCTCCGAGGCAGTTGAGAAGGCTGTAACAACACCTAACACCCGTTATGTATTAGGCTCCGTATTAAATCAGGTATTATTACATCAGTCCATCATTGGTTTAGAATCAAAGATGGCTATGGAAATGTTGGATGAATACCCGGATATCGTTATCGGCTGTGCCGGCGGCGGCTCCAACCTCGGCGGTCTGATTGCTCCCTTCATGCAGGATAAAATACTGGGTAAGGCTAATCCGACAATTATCGCAGTTGAACCTGCCTCCTGCCCTTCCTTTACAAGAGGTAAATATGCTTATGACTTCTGTGATACCGGTCGGGTTACTCCCCTTGCAAAGATGTATACCCTGGGAAGCAGCTTCATGCCCTCCGCAAACCATGCGGGCGGCTTAAGATATCACGGTATGTCCCCGATCCTGTCAAAGCTGTATCATGATGGTTACATGGAGGCAGTTGCCGTTGAGCAGACCAAGGTATTCGAAGCAGCTGTATTCTTTGCAAAACAGGAAACCATCCTTCCTGCTCCGGAATCCTCCCATGCAATCCGTGCTGCAATTGATGAAGCATTAAAATGTAAGGAAACCGGAGAAGCTAAGACCATTCTCTTTGGTCTGACCGGAACCGGATACTTTGATATGACTGCATATAACGCTTATCTGAATGGAACCATGAGCGACTACATTCCTACGGATGCCGATCTACAGAAAGGCTTTGATGAGATGCCTGTTGTTCCGGAAGCATAATTTATTTACCGGATAGATAATGCATAATATAACGTAAAACAATAGACATAAAATAGCGAAGCCCTCCATTCACGGAAGGCTTCGCTATTTTATATACCATATTCTTTCCTATATTATCTGTTACTCTTCTGCTTCTTCCTCATCATAGCCATAATTATTATTCGTGGTATTCCCTGCGTTGTTGCCGATTTCAAGGCCCTTCTTAATTGGTGAAACCAAAAAACCTATAATGATGCCCAAGAAAAATCCGTTTAAAATAGCCAGGATAGCTTCCGACTTTTTCATTTTCCTCATCCTTTCCTGTTTTTATTATTTTATATTATTCCGATTCCTATTGTCCCTATGGCTATATACATACCATAGGGAATCAAAAGCAGTGCTTCTTTCGTTCTGGATCTCGTCAGATTGGTGTTATTGGCTTGAATCGAACCATTTTTGCATGTTTTCACCTCCTGGTTGAAATTATAATTCATCCGTATTTACTATCATTTTATAATATACTTTTTTATCTTACAACCTTAATTTACCTGTTTCATCCTATCTTTTTCGAGAGCAAATAATGTTGCCTGGCAATTCAGTAAAATAATTACAGTAATTATTCGCTCATTTTGTCATAGGATTTTATTATTTCATGTTTCTTTCTTTTCCACGATATGATATAATGTTGGCTAGTGCAATTTTTTAATCCTTAAGATGGAGGACACTCAATGAACGATCAAACAAATCACGATGTATTAGAGGACAAGTTCCGGGAACTAATCGCTTATGCTAACAGACAGAAAGGTATTATTGAAGCAGAAAAGGTCAACACTCTCATTAGTGAATTGAATTTAGATAATAACCAGATTGATAAAATATATGAACGACTCGAGGCTTATAATATCGTAGTTTTAAGCAGCTCGGATGAAGATGAACCGAGTGAAGAGCTTTTGTTGGAGCTTGATGAAGATGCAGAAGATGCCCAATCAGAAGTTGAAGCTCTCACACAATCCTCTTATGCCATGTCAGATGATCCTGTTCATCTTTATCTGAAGGAAATCGGTAATTATCCGCTTCTTTCCATGGCAGATGAAGTTGAATTGGCAAAGAAGATTGCAGACGGAGATGAAATGGCAAAACAGCTTCTGGCAGAGTCCAACCTTCGTCTTGTTGTAAGCATCGCAAAGAGATACGTGGGTAGAGGCTTATCGTTCCTGGACTTAATTCAGGAAGGTAATCTGGGTCTGATCAAGGCTGTTGAGAAATTCGATTATACCAAGGGCTATAAATTCAGTACTTACGCAACCTGGTGGATTCGACAGGCCATAACAAGATCCATTGCCGACCAATCCCGTACCATCCGTATTCCAGTACATATGTCAGAAGTTATTAATAAAACCTACCGTGTATCCAGAAATCTGCTTCAGTCCTTAGGAAGGGAACCTTCCGATCAAGAGCTGGCAGACGCAATGAATTTACCGATTGAAAAAGTAAGGGAAATCTTAAAGGTATCCGCTGATCCGATTTCTCTGGATACTCCAATCGGTGAAGAGGACGACAGCCATCTTGGTGATTTTATCAGTGATGATACCGTTATGGGACCTGAGGATGCAGCTTCTTATTCTATATTAAAGGATCAGATTACCCGTCTTCTTGATACCTTAACCGACAGAGAACAGCGCGTCCTTATTCTCCGCTTTGGACTGAAGGACGGAAGAAGCCGTACCCTGGAAGAAGTAGGTAAGGAATTCAATGTAACACGTGAACGTATTCGCCAGATTGAAGCGAAAGCGCTACGTAAATTAAGACACCCCAGCCGTGCGAAGATGTTAAAGGGTTATGAGCTTATTTAACCCTATCGTTTCTAAGCACTCCCGGACAGCTATCGGCTTCAGTAATATTACTGCAAAAATTAATAAAAAACTGCTTCGCTGATTATTACTAAACTATCTCACAATAAGCTGCCATAGGATACTCAGGTAAGGAATTGTTCGGTTGAAGGGAGCATAATCATGAAAAGAATAATATTAATGGTCATCCGCAGTTTGTTTAACCTACCCTATTGGTTATTTCATATCCATCAGCTGTGCAACATTCAAAAATATGATAAAGCTACACGTTATGCTTATCTTCACAAACTGGTTCCAATCGTCAACAGACGCGGACGGGTTAAGATTGATTGTCATGGTCTTGAAAATCTTCCGAAGGAAACCGGCTATGTCATGTTTCCCAATCATCAGGGGCTGTTTGATGCTCTCGCTTTCTTAGAGACCCATGAGCGGCCATTTGTAACTGTAATGAAGAAGGAAGTGAAGGATACTATCCTATTGAAGCAGATCATTCAGCTGTTGCAGGCTGAGATCATTGATAGGGAAGATATCAGACAATCCATGCAGGTTATTATGAATATGACGCGCCGGGTAAAAGAAGGTGAAAACTTCTTAATATTTGCAGAAGGGACCAGATCCAGAAACGGGAATAATCTATTGGATTTTAAGGGCGGAAGCTTCAAAAGCGCCACCAATGCCAAATGCCCAATCGTTCCAGTAGCTCTAATTGATTCCTTCAAGGCCTTCGATACCAGTTCCATTAGAAAGCTGACGGTCCAGATTCATTATCTGAAGCCTTTATATTACGGGGATTACAAGGATCTGAAATCCACTGAGATCGCGGAGCTTGTTGCTGCCAGAATCCAACAGACCATCAGGGAATTTGAAAACAAATAATTGAATTTTAATCATAAAATATTGAAATGAATATAGCTGTTCGCACAGGAGTTGAACTCTAATTCTTATGCGAGCAGTTCTTGTTTTGTTGCAATTGTTATATTTTGTCAATCAATTCTATATATTTACTCTATATTTGTAACATTTAGTTATTCTTTAACATATTGTGTATATTTCTTCTATTAATTTCCAATGTTTACGCAAAATAGTTGCTTTTCCCAGCATTATAGGCTATAATAACTAGAGCAATGCTATAAGTTAAACTGTTAAAGGAGATAAGGAATGATTAAAGCCAAACGAGCCTTAATATCCATGATAGTTGTTACGACCGTATTTTGTTTGACCATGATTTTTAATATACAGCTTCCTGTTTTAACAAACAGAGGAAACAGCTCCGGCAAAGAAGCAGCTGTTTCAACCAAATCAGACGCTTATGTAGATGATACTTCCGAAGGTACGATACAGTCTTTCTCCTATTCCCCGGAGCTGACTGGTGCAGCTATCACTGACCAGGGCCTGGCATCGGAAGAAGTTCAGGGAACTCAAACAGATACTACTACCGGTCAAGACAGCTCTATAACTGCTAACACGGATTCAGCAGGAACAACTTCGAAGCAAACCGATGGGGCAAGCGAGGAACAAACACAAACATTGACAACATCGACCGAGACAGAAACAGCGGATGCCACAGGTACAGGTACAACAGCTGCAGATACAACAACCACAGGTACAACAACCGCAGATACAACAACCGAAGGTACAACAGCCGCAGGTACAACAGCCGCAGATACAACAACCGCAGGTACAACAGCTGAAGATACAGCAGCTGCAGATACAACAGCTGCAGATTCCGCAACCGCTGACCAAAATAAAACAGCAACAGATAATACTACGGATACCTCCGTAACGAATACCGATAAAACTACAGCTTCTGCTGAAGACACAGCAGTAAAAGAGCCGGAAGCTCAATATGCCGACATCGGTATCTCTGTGGCAAAAGATTATGTAAATATCCGAGATAAGGCTTCTACTGATGCAGATGTCCTCGGAAAGCTTTATCGAGGCTCAGCAGCAACGATTATAGAAACCAAAGGCGACTGGTATTATATTGAATCAGGCAGTGTAAAAGGTTATGTGAAATCTGATTTCATCAAAACAGGTATCCCAGACGAGGAACTGGTGAAGAAATATGGTACTCAGACAGCCATCGTAGATGTAGATGGATTAAATGTACGTAAAGAGCCCTCTACTGATGCAAAAAAACTTACCGTCATTTATCAAAATGAAAAATATACTGTCGTAAAGCTTAACGGAGACTGGGTTGAACTTAAAATTGAGGATGAAAACGTTAGCGGATATGTTAAGAAAGAATTTGTAGAATTTATTGTCTCATTTAAAGAGGCAGTTTCCAAAGAGGAAGAACAAAAACTTCTTCAGCTGCAGGCAGAAGAACGTGCAAAGAAAGAAACTGAAATCAAATACAGTAACGGAGTAAGCTATACGGAGGAAGACGTGAAGCTGCTCGCCTGCCTCATTCATTCAGAAGCAGGAACACAAAGCTATGAAGGGAAATTAGCCGTTGCGAATGTTGTACTGAACCGCGTAAAATCCTCCAAATATCCGGATTCGATTAAAGCCGTTATTTATCAGTCCGGTCAGTTCACCGTAGCAAAAAGCGGATCTTTACAAAAGCAACTGGATAATTATGATCATTATTGCTCCAATTCACAGCTGATGTCCATCAAGGCTGCAAGAGCTGCATTAGAGGGTGCGAATAATATCGGAGACCGGATGTATTTCCACTCCTATAAGGCAGCCGCAAAGAAAGGCTATACCAGCATTTCTGACAGTGTAAAGATTGGGGATCATTTATTCTGGTAATTTAATTTTTATTAATTTTTTTGGAATTGCTAAACAAGGTGAATCGGCAAATGGATTCACTTGTCATGAACTAAATAGTCAGGCAGTGCCGGTATGATTAATCGCTGAAAGCACGTTGGTACACATGATTCAGTACGCATTTCGACGCAAGGACAGTGGGCTCTGATATTCGTATCAGACCAGACATGATATTATGTATGTCTGCTTCGAATATTAGAGCCCACTGTCTGTTTTCATGGAATACATTTGCAAAATTCCTTGTATACCGGTACTTACGGCTTATATACTGTACTTACGTCTTGTATACCAGTGCTTATGCATTTTATGCTTAATACTACCTGACTGTTTATTTTGCAAATTAATCCTTAATGATTGATATAAAGATCGATATATTGATTGATATAACAATTGACATAATGATTGATATAATGATTGACATAATGATTGACATATTGATTGACATATTGATTGACATAATGATTGACATAATGATTGATATAATGATTGATATATTGATTGATATATTGATTGATATATTGATCGATATATCGATTGATGCAATTCTTAATATAATTTCATATGAACGGGTATACCGTTATTATATTTAATGTTTGTTTCACCTTGGATTAATGGCTTTAAGTAAGCGATGAATTCTTCGGTTATATCATGTCCATCAGGAGTAATCCAGTCGAGTGGTACTAGCTTTTCATGATTTGCTACTTCACTGACCGGGACAGATATGAATTCGACACGATATGGTACATCGCTGATTCTTCTTATGGAAGCCATTCTTCCTGTCTCTTGATCCAGGGCACAGCTGAGAGCCTTTTGACCAAGCATTAATGACTCGATGATATCTGTTTCACTGGTAATATGTGCC
Organism: Mobilitalea sp.; assembly: GCA_035564175.1. Taxonomy (GTDB): domain Bacteria; phylum Bacillota; class Clostridia; order Lachnospirales; family Lachnospiraceae; genus Mobilitalea. The sequence goes on along the minus strand of DATMUM010000050.1, from coordinate 14,272 downwards.
GCCGATCTCTGCATCAGGTTCAGCTCGATGGAACGAACCTTACAGCCGATTTCACTACGAATTAGCTGTTCCAGTGCTCTTGCCGCTCCGGCTATGTATTTATGTCCAAAATTATCTACAGCGTTGCTGGAGGTATGCTCTGAGATATAGGTTCCATTACTGTCTCTAATTCCTTCGCTGACTGCAATCAGAATACCAGCTTTCTGTGCAAGCTTCTCTTTCACATCCTGAATAAATCCTGTTGTATCAAAGGGTTTTTCACAAAGATAGATTAAATCCGCACCCGGATGACCGTTTGCTCTGGAAAGAGCAGCCGCAGCAGTAAGCCAGCCTGCATTACGTCCCATAATCTCAACAATCGTTACAGCAGGAATGTCATAAGCTCCAATATCACAGGACAGCTCCGATACGGTAGTAGCGATATATTTCGCGGCAGATCCAAAGCCGGGGCTATGATCTGTTGAATTCAAGTCATTATCGATGGTCTTTGGAGCACCCATGATAATAAAATCATAATTCTCGCTCTTGCAGTAATTTGACAGCTTATCAACCGTATCCATCGAATCATTTCCACCAATATAGATAAAATACTTGATATCGTATTTCCTGAAGGTTTCGATTATTCTCTTATACGGTTCCTCATCTACCTGCCAATCCTTCATCTTGTATCTGCAGGTTCCTAAAGCAGACGAAGGGGTATAGGTCAGGGTATCCATTGCTTTCGTATCCTGAAGGATGCTGTTAAGGTCAATTAATTGATCCTTCATGACACCTTCAATTCCATTTTTAGCTCCGTATACCTGATCTACTTTTCCGTTTGCACGTACACCCTGCAGTACACCGACCAGTGTTGCATTAATTGCAGCAGTAGGTCCGCCGGACTGTGCTACCAGTAAATTCTTCATTCAATATCCTCCTTAGAACATCCAACAGGTTGTGATACACATTCGTAATATTAGATTGCCATTTTTGTGACAGCTGAAGTAAATGTTATCTACAGTAGATAGCAGCTGTAGTAAATTTCAGTTGCAGTTAATGTCAGTGCAGTTAATGTCAGCTGCAGTTAATGTCGGCTGAAGTTAATGTCATCTACAGTTAATGTTAGCTGCAGTTAATGTTAGCTGCAGTTAATGTCAGCTGCAGCTAATGTCAGCTACAGTTAATGTCAGCTGCACACGCAGTTTCTAATATATTGTGTATTTTCCTGCTTGTCAAGGATCATTGAATAAACTAATTCAGGGCTATATTCTATGCATTCTTTCTGTTCAAAAGCTTTAAAATTCCAGTTGCTTCCACACCCCTGATCAGGGTATATAACAATATTGTCTGTACCGGAAGCATGATAGCTGCTTTCACTATTCTCATCGGTAGAATCGCCATGAAGCCGGAACCATATAACAGGGTAAGCCAATAAGTATTCAGAATCAGATCAATGGTCAGGGTATAGATTACCTTCGCGATGATAATTCTCTTCAGGCTTAGTGGCTTCTTATAAAAAGCGATACCATAGAAAAGCCCCGTAAGAATTGCTGTAATCGTAAAACCGTAGAAGAATGGACCTGCCGGTCTTACTAAAAAGGTCAGGATATCCATTGCCGCGCCAAAGAAAGCTCCAGCAACAGGACCAAATAGATAGTAAACAAACTCATTGGGTAAAAAAGTGAATGAGATTTTGATTGTCTCAGTAGGCATGATCGTTAAGTAAATGCCTAAGACAATGGAGATAGCGCCAAACATCGCCATCACGATGACATTTCTCAAATTCTTAAATTCTTTGGAAGATGAGATGAATAGATCTTTGATTTTGCTCATAAAAAAATTACCTCCTTTGCAGACCTTTTACTACAATAAGAGATAACATCAAATAAAATATATTTGACTATCTAACTGTAGCAGCGGGATGCGAACCATGTACCGCAAGTCACCTTTTCGTCCGGCTGACAACTCCCTGTTCAACCAGCACTTAACGCACATGATTCTACTCTGCTTCTTAAATTTTTGTACCCTAAGTATAACACAGGATTTTAGATTTGCAAGAATAAATATTAGAATTTTCTTATTTTTATTAGTTGAATATTCTGGAAGTGTAAATAAATTTTTAGTGTTAATTTAACAAAGTCCATTATAACCATCAAACATTAAATAACAGATTTTGCGCAAACAAGGAGAGAATATAATTCTCCTCTTGGTGTACCAATATTTTTATCTAGAAGAGCAAATTTATTTATTTACATATTCCTTTTATGAACTGCCAGATATGACATAAAAAAATGGAGCTTATCGGTATCCATATTACTTTCCATACACAGGTTACACTGTGAAACTGAAAGATGTATGATACGTAAAAGCTCCACTATATCTAATTGCCGCATTCAATACTTATTTTATTGAATTTATCCAGGATATCGTCGATTTCCATAGCTGTCTTCTCTTCTCCAGCTTTATCAATGATTACATCTCCCTGATGCATCATGATCAGGCGGTTACCGTATTCAACGGCATATCTGAGGTTATGTGTAACCATGATTGTTGTTAACCCCTTTTCCTTCACAACCTGATCCGTCAGCTGCATTATTAAGTCAGCGGTTTTGGGATCCAGGGCTGCGGTATGTTCATCTAGGATTAAGAATTCAATCGGAGTCATCGTTGCCATCAGTAATGCCATCGCCTGCCTTTGGCCACCTGACAGGGAGCCGACAGGAACATGAAGCTTATCCTCTAAGCCAAGGTTCAAGGATTTTAAGCTTTCCCTATAATAATCCCATCTCTTCTTGTTCGTTCCTCTGGCAAGGTTGAAGGCTTTTCCCTTATTGTCTGCCAAAGACATATTCTCCAGAATCGTCATGCTGGGGCAGGTGCCCATAGCAGGATTTTGATAAACCCTTCCGATACGTCTCTGTCTGACATATTCCGGCATATTGGTGATATCCTCACCGCTGATGGTAATTCTACCTTTATCCACAGGGATGCTCCCGCAGATGATATTAAGCATGGAGGTTTTACCGGAACCATTACTACCAACGACGGAGATGAATTCGCCGTCCTTCACTGACAGGTTAAAGTTCTGGAACAAGCACATCTCGTTGACCGTACCGGGGTTATAAAATTTATTGATATTATGCAGCTCAATCATTGGCTTTCACCCTCCTTTTCCGGTCATTGCTGATGATTAATATGATTAGGAACAGAACTGCGGTGATCAGCTTAAGGTCCGATGCTGCCATTCCGGCTGCAATAGCCAATGCAACACATGCTTTATATAGGATGGATCCGAAGATTACTGCGGTGGTAGCTTTAAAATAATAATTCTTCTTAAAGATATTCTTAAAAATCTTTCCAACCTTGAAATAAGGCCTCTTCGCAAATAGATTGGTACCGATGATGACACTGGCAAGACCTATTACGATCGTTCCGGTACCGGTAGAAATTTCAAAAAATCCGCTCTTCTGGGTATAGATACTGCCTGCAAGTGCTACAAATGCATTGGCAATCGCAAGACCAACAATTTTCACAATACCTTTATCCTTTGCCAAAGAAGTAACCAAGGTATCATTATCACCGACCGCTCTTAATAAATAGCCAGACTTCGTCTTCAGATACTGATCTAACAGCACCTTCATGATAATTACGATAATCAGTAGTATGATAGATACCAGATAAGGCTTTAAAGCTTCCGGCACGAGGTTATCTAAGAAAGCATTTTCAAATATCGTATCCTTCGTAAATATCGGAACATTTGCCTTACCGGCGATTCGTAAATTCAAGGAATACAGCGCTGTCATCATGATGATACCGGATAACAGATCCCTCACCTTAAGCTTTACATGAATTAGTCCTGTTAAAATTCCAGCGAAAGCCCCAACGAAAAAAGAGATAAAGAGGGTGAGAATGGGATTAACACCTGCAATAATCAGAACAACTGTTACAGCTCCTCCCAAGGGAAAGGTTCCGTCTACGGAAAGATCCGGGAAGTCTAATATTTTATAGGTTATATATACGCCCAGCGCCATGATGGCATATACCAGGCCTTCCTCCAATACACCCAATAGAATTGTTAACATGCTTTACCTCCTGGTTCCTTTCTTACTGCTCTGCTATTGTATCAAACATTTCCTTAGCGCTGCTTACGAGATCATCAGGTAAAGTGATTCCAAGGTTTTTAGCAACTGCTGAATTACCATAAAAGGCTGCCTGATCAATAATCTGGAAGTTCATTTCGCTTGCTTTCTTTTCGCCCTTTAATACCTGAGCTGCCATTGCTCCCGTCTGCTTCCCAAGATCATAATAATCAAGGCCTACAGCTGCAAGACATCCTATTTTAACCTGTTCTACTTCGCTTCCGAATACTGGAATATTCTTAGCTGCTGCCTTCTCCAAAATGATCGGTAAGGAGCTTACTACAGTATTATCGGTAAGGTTATTGATACAGTCTACTTTCTCTAACAAGTTATCTGCTGCCAGCGGGATATCTGCTGCAGTAGCGATACCACTCTCTACGATTTCAAAGCCATAATCAGCAGCTGCTGCCTTATATTCTTCAATTGCAGATACGGAGTTAACTTCACTGGTGCTGTACATGATACCGATGGTCTTAGCATTGGGAAGGATCTTACGGATCATTTCCAACTGGCTCTCAACAGGAAGCTTATCGCTGGTTCCGGTTACATTTCCGTTCGGAGTCTTATCATCCTTGGCTAATTCAGCAGCGACCGGGTCAGTGATAGCGGTATAAATAACCGGGATATCAGTATCCTTAGCTGCTCCAAATGCGCTTTGTGCCATAGGTGTTGCAATAGCGCAGATCATATCCACTTTCTTTGCTACAAAGTTGTTGGCAATCTGGGTTGCTGTACCACCGTCAGCCTGTGCATTCTCATAAAGTACTTCCAAGTTATCGCCTTCCTTATAGCCTGCTTCTGCGAGGCCTGCAAGAAAGCCTTCACGACAGTTATCAAGAGAAGGATGCTCTGCGAACTGACCGATACCAATGGTAATCTTGCCGTCATCCTTTTTGCTGCAGCCTGACATCAGGCTCATTGCTAATGCTAATACTAATACGATTGCTAATAATTTCTTCATAACTTAATCCTCCCTTGAATTAAATAATTGATGGTTCATTTCATAACTCACTTAAGCCGTTCGTTTCTTCGCCGTTAGATGGACCTTGCCGAACTAAGTGGCATTTTATTGAAACAAGCATGTTATATTATTCTCGGGGTATTTTAGGGTATAAAAAAAGCCCCAAGTAATAATATACTTGAGACGAATAAAATCCGCGGTACCACTCAATTTGACAAATGAAATAAATTCACTGCCCACTCTTTCATATACGGTCATATATGCCATGATAATAACGGTTATGGTTTCCGTCAACGCCTACTTTAAATTCGAGTTGCCCTCAAAAGCCCATTCAGCTAAAAACTCCATATCGCATCCCACCAACTGCGACTCTCTGTAATGTAGTACTAAAGCTTACTCTTCTTTCTCAACGGTTTTGCTTATTAATGAATAAATAGTAATACGATAAAGGTAATTTGTCAATATGGTTTTTGGGAGTATTTTTTGGATCTTTTTGGAATGTGATTTAAAAACTTAATTCCTTCCCAATTCTTTATTTGATATGAATTTAAGAATGATCCTGACCATGATCGCTTATTTTAAGCTTTTTATGCTTGATTATGCTTTCATAAAACAAAAACTATCATGGTCAGAATTAGTTTATTATAAATTTAAAAATAATGCATTAAGCATTTCTGCATCGATCTGTCCATGTGATAATTTCAATCCAAGAGGTTGATAAAAATCTGTTATTGCTTTGGTAGTCAATGGCCCCCATATTCCATCAACTGTGATAATTTTCGATATGGGTTTATTAAAGGTATTGTTATTAGTTTTGCTATGTGCCTTATTAAGTACCTTATTAAGTGCTTTCTGTATAGCTTGCGTTACATATGTATTTGTATGTTCGCAATCGAATACTTCATCGTAATTACCTTTCACTTGAAAATGGGGGCTATCCTGACTACTGATCCAGTTAGCTCCTGCTTCAAAGCCATATTTCTGCATCGTATTAATGATGATTCGTGTATGCGGATCCTGAGCGTTCCATATAGCGGTCATCTTACCGTTGATTAATCGCTGGGGTATCAAATCTATTGCTTTCCTGCTAGTATGTACACTGTGCAAAGTCCAGGTCACCTTCCCAGCCTTTGGATTACAATATGCCTTTGCAAAAGTATTGTTAATGCCTACTGCAGATGCTTCTGTAATCGTACGTCCCTGGCAGTATAAATAATTCTGTCGTTCCTGGGGTCGGAATGTCTCAACTACGAAAGGATTAACTCCTTGCTTGCGAATGTCGGTAAGTGCCAACTGAAGCATAACTTGGACCAGTTTATTAAGCTGGGTTATGTCACTGCATCTTACGGGTATGTTATTCATCAGGCTTAACCACCTCCACTGATGGCTTCACCATCTCCAAGGATGCCTTATCCTCAACCTGTTTTTTTATATTTTTTACTAAAGGCGCCAGAAAAGGTGGAAGTTCTACTCCGATATCAACCACATTTTCCAGAATACTGATTATCTCATTACATATTAGCCAAACAGCGACGATTACGCTGATTAGAAAATCAAATGGTAATACAATACCAATATTGAACCCGGTATTGGTCAGCAGCATATCTAATAATGCACCGACAATAATAAGTAACCACATGCATATCTTTTTGAATATACCGCGAAATGATTTGTAGCTGTTTATGGTTTCATTGCGGTATTTACTTGCTACAAGGCCCGTTGCATAGTCGATTAAGTTGCAGATTACTAATGCAAGAACCGGTATTGCTAAAATGCCTAGCCAGCTTGCTAAGGCTGAAATAATTCCTGTGAAGAATAATTTAAATTTGTTCGTTTTATTTACCTTCTTTCTTAATTAAGCGCCTGAAAGCACCTTCAATTAATATAATGGAAACTTTTATACTTATTACAAATAATCTTAAGACGCTGTTACCGTCTTCCATGTACCCCATACACCTGATTGCTTCGTTCTAAATTACATTATTCCAGTCCATAAAATAAATTGTTGCGTGGCAAATGTTCCATTTTCTGCTTGCCTATGTGTCAGAATTCCGTCTAACGAAGTAACGTTGCATTCATAATCTCCGTTTAAATTAATTGAGTCAATTGTAAAACCAAAAAATGTTACATTTCTGCTAAACTTAGACGTCACAGAACCAGCAAGAGATAAATCCCCACTTAGATTTAATTTCATTGCGTTACTTCTAGCACTATCCTAAGTTCCATTACCTACTATTAATAATGAAGTCGTATCTTCTACATTGTATTGTCCTATTTCAGTCTGATTATCTCCGGATGCTTTAGTGTAGGCTCCACCAGCATGAGAGTACCTACCTCCTGCAATACACCCATAACCCTCTGCATGAGCCTCTGATCCACTAGCAACACAACTACTACCTTCCGCATGGGAATGCTGTCCACTGGCGGTATTATCTGCGCCTTCTGCGTGAGCACTATCACCACTTGCGGTAGTATTATAACCCTCCGCAAAAAATTGTTGTGAAACAGATTAAAATCGGGTATTTTCTAAGGTTTATCCACGGGTATAACAACAGGCGGATACTTATCCGTGGAAATGATTCTTACCCACACGAGTAGTGTGGATAACCCTTGAAAAAGGGTCAATAATGTAAAAACAAAGAAATTTATTTTCTCTGTTTTGCACATATGGAACCTAGTCTTTAATGGGGTTCTGAATAGTTACTATTTATTAAGTTCTTTTATCATAATTAAATAAGAGAAAAAAGTGGGAAAGTGGGCAGATAACCAGCAAACCCGCATAAAACACTGGGTTTTTCGTGGTCAAATCCATTTTTAAAAGTGGGCAGAAAGTGGGCAAATGGCTATAAATTTGATTAAAATCGTCCGTACACTTCCACTAAACCTCAAAAAATCTTTACAAATCAGACCAAAAAACCACTTACCCATTTTGCAGAATTTAAAAGTGGGCGTCAATTTGGTCGTTTTTCAACATTTTTAAGTACGTACGAACGTATAAACGAGCATAAGAATAGCCCACATTTTATCCTCACCGATTAAGATAAGTGACTAAACCTGGGCTATAAATATGTGATTAAAGTATTAGCTAAGTATAATTCATATATACGACTATTTAAATGCATCTGATAATACGGAAGTACATACCCCTTACAGGTAGCCATTAGTTAATTAAGTAATTTAAACCAAAAACAATGATGATAGAGCTTACATTTTATTTATTATTACATCTTTCTTTATACAATGTACCCCAAGTTTTAAATCCAGTTTTATTGATAAGAGTCTCCCAAGCCTCCCAAGGAGAATCTCCTATTTTACCTGTGTGATAATAAATTTTACCTGATTCAGATACAAATAATAGGGAGTACTCATTACAACATTTTCCAACTGGAACAAGTCTTTCACCAGCATAACCTTCTTCGACTTTAAACTTCCCATACCTAAAATATGATCCTACTACTTCTAAGGGATTTGTATGGTGACGTTCTTCATTTTCACTATGTTTATCTATTGTTATATTAAGCATCCCAAATTCCTCAAGAAAGTGCAAAACTGCAGGAAACAATTCAAAACCATATTTATTGTAATGCTTTTCTATAAAAGATGTATCTATTCTTCTACCTTCATACCAGCCAGCTTCCTTCAGTATTTCATAAACTTTTAAATTACCACTCATAATAAACCTCCCGATTATTGCATTGCATCGATTACATTCTTAAAAGTATTTTCACAATTTTCACAAAATGGTATTATCTTCCCAGTATCTATGTATACTGATCTTAATACTATATTATCAAATTTTGCTCCTTGTAAAATAGCATCTCTAACAGCCCATATCTCCGCACAATTTTCTACAAGCCTATCAGATTTAAAGCTAGGCTCTAACGGATTATCATTGAAGTACATTTTTGCATTTGCTGCTGCTGTCTTAGTATCCATAATTGCTTGCCTTAATTTACCCATTTCCGCTTTTATGCTACTTATATTTTTACCAACAAACATTTCTGGATTGGTTGTTGCGAGTTCATCAATATAACTATCTTCTAAAAATGTTCTATAAAAATTAACTATATCATCTGAATCCGTTAATGATGTCCTTAATATGCTTGGATTACTTCTCCATATACCATTCATACCTAAACCTACTATATCGGAATTTGTAGCATCTAAAGCAACACTTGCAACTGTAGAAGTAACATCATCACCGTACTTAGCACCGCTTCTTATAGCGTCAGCGTAATCTGATGCTACTTGTGGCGCTCTCATAATTGTTTGTGTAACTGACTCACCATATCTTACAAGTGTTGATGAATCAATTATACCACTTCTATAAGCTTTAGCAACAGCTTCAGATACTGATTCACCAATATTTGAAAGTTGAACCGCATCCGTTACGCCCATTGATTTAGCATATGTTATAGCATCCCTACCTGAAGCCATCATTTCAGCAACTTCTTGAGAATATCCATACTGTGCAAGAGTTTTTAATTCCAACCCAAGTTCAACCGTTCTTGCCTCTGTCAGACAAACTTTTGCTATACTAGCAACAGCAGCAGCATCCATAGCAGCGCAGCTGATATTCAGTACACTTTCCCACCAAGACAATTCTCTTCCTGTTAATACATCTTCTCCATATAAAACATCAATAAATCCCTTTATGCTACTGATAAGCGGTACTATGCTTAAAACCCTACTTAATCTTTCTTTTTCATTTTCTTGTTCCCATATTGCGAAATATTTATTTGCAGTAGTATTACTTTCCATTAAGCTTACTTTAATATTACTAATATCATCATAACAAAATGTTTCACCATTTTCTAACTTAGTTGCTATATACGTAGTTACAAATGAATTCTCTTTAATAATTTGGTTTTGCAATAAAGTATACATTATGTATAAAGATTCTATTTGTATTTCATGAGCAGGAATGTCAGGACTTGATTGTGCTAAAACTAACATTGATTGATTATGTCTCAAATACTCCAACATTAAATATGCTTCATTAACAAAAGATAAATTTTTATCCAAACTTGAAACAGCTTTATCTCGTCCTGAATAAGCTGTTTTGTCAATTCCAATTTTCCCCGTATCAGTACCTATAAATATATCAGTACGGAATTGATCAAATGACCATTGTTTAGGCATTATATATCCAAGATTCCCACTATAACCTGAAGAAGCATCGCTTACAAAACAATACTTTGCATATCCAGCATCATATACTCTAGTACAAACATTTCTTGGTCCATATATTCCAATACTATAATTTATCCCTAATCCCTGCATAGTTTCGCTTAACTGTTTAAAATATGGGAGTATTACATCTGTCACTTCATAATCATATGCATCAAAATCAACAGCAAAATATAGAGTAGTTTCTTCAGGAAAACCAAAATTCTTAGCAGCATTTTCAGCGCTAACTGCATCTAATTCGGCTTGTTCAATGGTATAATAACTAGCGGAACCACCATATGTTTGATAAATTGGGAAAATTGACAATCCTGTATTCAATATTAACTGTATTTCATCATCAGTCATCTTTTTGTCTATTATCCCTGAATTAGCATTAGTCAAATAACGACCTATATATGTATAACCGGCATTTTTTATTGTGTTTACTGTAAATGTATTTAATCTTGTAGCTGTATCACATGCAGAAGAAGATCTTGTTGTATCTCCGCAAGTAGTATACAATGACATCTGAGTTCCTTTGTCTGCATTACCTGTTACATTGAGAATCATAAATTGTTGGAACTCAGTAACTGCAGATTTTACAGCATCTCCATATACACCATTAAATTCACCAGTTGCATATCCATTACAGTATAGAACAAATTGTAATAAAAGCACATAATTTGACCGGGTATCGTTATATACTAAGAAAGGACATAAAGATGTTGTTGTAGGACCAAAACTACCATTCGCCACAGAAGTAGATAAACCTTCTTCTGCTTGCAATCCATAAATTAATGCTTTATTTGTATTACGTCCATAAATACCATCGGTAGGCATAATTCCAAAATATTTATTGTATTTCATATTTAATGATTGTTGAATATACCGGATATTCGGGTCACCATTCCAAAAATTTAATTTAAGAGGATCAGTATTCAAAATTGCCTTAAAAATCATAGGTGTTACAATGCCAGTTTGATCTAAGCCCGCATCACTTTCTAAATTTTTTACAGCTGCTTCAGTTTGCGAGCCGAACGTTCCATAATTATCATATGTTCCATAACCTTTACAAAAAAGTCCATGTTGTAATATTCTAATGATATTACTATTAATTCCAGGATTACTTCTTGATATTATAGGGCACTTTGAAGTTGTTGTGGGACCAAAAGATCCATTAGAACTACTTCCCATTCCCAATTCTATTTGCAATGCAATTATTAAAGCTTTAACTGTAGAAGCTCCAGTTATTCCATCCTCCGTTACTGGTACATATGTATATTTGCCTGTATAAGTTTGATTCAACCATTGTTGTGCTTCTAGAACTTTCACATCGCCAGTAAATTCAGGAATTAATGTACTAGTTCCCTCCTCAGCTAATGTATACGATGGGGGTAAACATCCCAGAATAAGTGTAAGAATCAAAAGTATTGAAATTTTCTTGTAAAGTTTCCTTCTAAACATATTTTTCCTCCAAGTATTCTCATTATTTGATAATCTTAAATATATTTTAATTTAGCTAATCAATAAATTACTTAAATAATGTATATTAGTTGGTTAGCTTAAGGTTTTAAAAATAAACTAAAAGAGAATTAATTTAGGACTTTGATACCTAATTATTTTAATATTACTTCTTTTTCAAATTTAAAACTCTTTCCATTATCATCTGATACATACATTGCTTTTTGATTCTCGGAGCTATCACCTTCATTAAGTAACAAATACATCTTTCCATTTTCTAAATAAGGTATTTCAGGTTGTATGTAAAAATTAGTTTTAGAAATCCCGATAACGCTCCATGTTTTCCCCCCATCTTCAGTTCGATATAATTCCGGACTTTCATTGCAGACCATAGACATAAAACCTAAATCCTCACTCAAAAATGCTGCTTGATACAGCTTATGTTCATTGATGTTTGTCTCTGATTTTATTTCCGTCCAACTTTCCCCCCCATCTATTGTTTTAAATACAGATTTCGCCTCCGTATTCATTACTCTTTCAGTTGTTACTACAATATAACCTACTTTCTCGCTTACAAATGATATAAATTTAAGCCTTCCCGAATATATAATCTTATGTTCCTTATCAACCTGAACATTTTCCCATGTTTTACCTTTATCAGTTGATTTGATTATGGATAAAGTAGTATCTGTTGTTCCACCATATGTAAAAATAGTTCTTTCGGGACTTATTATATAGCTTCCATTTTGCAACTTATTTAAATATGAGTTTCCATCCATTACGTGACACAGATCTTCTAATAATATTGGAACATCAACCCAATTATTTCCGTAATCATAGCTAACACTGCATAAATCATTAAAAATTCTGTATGTATTTTTAGCACTTAGTTGAGGTTCTTTTGTTTGCTGTATAAATTCATTATTAAAAGCTTTCTTGCTTGCCTCATCTGATGCTTTATATTTCTTGTCATATGCATCTTTAGTTATATCCATTTCTTTATCAACTATTATTTCAGTATTTGTAGTAATATCATCATTATCAACAAACTCTTTATCTAAAGCTTTTTGTTCAGTCTGATTTGTAGACCCTATGCTATTGAAAGTATTATCATCTTTTATTTTAGATTCTGTGGCATGTCCAACATTGATATTATTTTTAACCTCCTCTCGTTTTGAATTAAATAATGTTAAGATGTTTGGTACTGTTAATGCTAACAAAATTCCTACACAAATTAATAATTTCGACTTTTTGCCCATAACTATAACAATTTCCTTTCATATTTCATATGATTAGGCGTTTGCGAAACGCTACACCCTGCATAAATACGAGATATTTTTTGGCACAATTTTAAAGAAAAATTTGAAAACGACAAATATCAATTTCTTTCCTTGTTGGAAAACAACATTGACCTCGATGAGTTTATTTCGATTTCATTTCGAAATCATTATCATGCCTCAACCGGAAGACCTAGAAAATATCCACTTACTACAATACTCTGTGCTCTGCTTCTTCAGCGTATTTTCTCTATCCCAACTGATACATTTTTGATTATTTTCCTTCAATATTCGAAGGAATTAAGCCGAACTTTGATATTTTAAAATCGATTTTTTCTATAATATCTTTAGTACACCCATTCATTCCAAGTGAGTTTGGTGAGTAGATATGACACCTCGCAGTGCCATTCCCTCTCAGAACCGTGCTTGCCCCGTTAAGGCACACGGCTCCCCAGGTATCATTCACATTCATTTCTTATAAATATTTACGCAAATTTTAGGTTTTACCAGTGGATAATATCTCAGCATATCATAGAAACCTTGCCATGTATAACTGTTTCTCTGGCTTCTCCTGTTTATCCATTTGAAGATAATATATCTAACATTATTACAGTAGGCACATATCATTCTACTATTATCGGTGATTCCGTAGTAATTGTAGTGTCCTTTCAGTTTCGCATTGACTTTAGATATCAGTTCTTTTAACGGAATGGTTCTATTCTGTTTCATCCATATTTCAAAGTTCTTTATCTTTTCCTTGAACTTCTTATTACTGGTCTTTCTTTTTACACGAAAGTTTCCATTTTTTCCTTTTCCACAGTAATGGGTAAATCCTAGGAAGTCAAATGTCTCTGGTTTCTTTGGATTGCTGTTCTCTTCTGCAAATCTGCCAAACTCAATTAACCTGCATTTGCTTGCTTCCAGTTCCAGATTGAATTGTAACAGCCTTTTCTGTAACATATGATAGACCTGCTCTGCTTCGCTCTTATATTGAAAACAGCATACAAAATCATCTGCATAAACAATCAGATGGCATTCACCTTTCATCTGTTCTCTGACTTCCTTGTAGAACCATAACACCAGTACATAATGCATATAGATATTTGCAAGCACCGGGCTTAAATTTGAGCCTTGGACCGTTCCTTCCTCTGTCGGATGGTATATATTATCTTCCATCAGTCCGGCTTTTAAATATTTCTTGATTAATCCGAGCACGTTGGGATCTTTTATCTTGACCTCTATGAACTTCATCATCCATTCATGGTTTATGTGGTCGAAAAATCCTT
>DATMUM010000049.1:0-15154 GCA_035564175.1 Mobilitalea sp. | reverse complement strand
TTAAACCGTGAGAAGAATATTACGATCCTGATTTCAAGCCATATTCTGTCCGAGCTGACCAATCTGGCAACCTATTTTGGATTCATTGATAACGGAAGAATGCTTCGTCAGCTGTCATCGGAAGAGCTATCAAAGGAAAGTAACAAATATATGGAAATAAAGGTAGATAAGGTTGAAGCAATGGCTGCCCTGCTGGAGACAAAGCTTGGCTGCACCTCCTACAAAATAACACCGGAATATGATATCCATCTGTATGATTATCTGGATCAACCGTCTAAAATCAGCCATTTGGCAGTTAGTAACGGGATTGGACTAAATTCAATTTCAGTTAAGGATATTAATCTGGAAAGCTATTTCATTCAACTTGTGGGAGGTAAAAGCAATGCTTAATTATTTAAAGAGTGAATTCTATCGTATCCTTCGCAGTAGAGCAACCTATCTCTTTATTGCAGTATGTTCTGTGCTGTTACTTAGTTCTAATATTGTTTTGGCCCTTGTTAAGCGTTCTGATGAAACCTTTACCTATGCCAATACCGCCTTTTCTATTGCAAATGTATATACGAGTTTTGGTTTTGTATTTATCTTGTGTATTATGGTTACCGGTATTATATTCAATAATGAAAATAGTAATCATACCTTTAAAAACTGTGTTTCCTATGGAATCACACGAGGAACCATTTACTTTGGTAAGTTGATTATTCAGATTATGTATGCTATCGTAGCTTTCCTTGTGATTATAGGAGTTCATGTAGCAAGTGCATATCTATTGTTGGATAATTCAGGACCGAAGGAATTAGATATGCTTTTTCAAGTCAGTCTGGCGGCAATCCCGTTACTTTTGTTTGTAATTGCTGTAGCAAATTGCTTTTACTTTATCATGGAAGGCACAGGGGGTGCAGTGGCAGCTACCTGCGGCGTGATACTGGCTTTACCGATTATCAGCGGCTTTCTTGGAATGAAGTTTGAACTTATCCGTAAATTCGCTGACATTCTTCCCTGGAATCTGCTAAGCTCCATAAATTATGATCTAGGCGGCCATACAGTGAAACTATTCTGGTCAACCAACGGTTATCAGAATTATTGGATAGCTGGAATGCTGCAGATGATAGTCTTCGTAGTCCTTGGTTATAGCTTCTTCGCAAAGAAAGAGATAAAATAAAAAAATAACGGAGAGGATAAAAGATCGTTAATATAATGATGGAGTGAAGTAATATAGTTATGAATCATGTTTTAAAATGTAAAAGCAGCGTTTTTATTATACTTTATATTTATGAAAGGTAATTACGAAACTCCATAAATGTAGCTGAGAAGTAAATTCCAACAATTAAATTGGTTTGTAATTATTTATATAGTTATTCATGGGAAGGGAGTACAGTAGGTATGTTATATGCATGCATAGGTTTATTCATCCTGGTAATCGTACTTACTGTGCGCCTTATTTTTCTTAATAGGGCAATCCGTGGAGCTTCCAGGCAGATGGCTGCGATTGAGCAGCAGCCGGATAGAAACCGGCAGCTGAAGGCTTTGACCTTAGAACGGGATATCGAGGAATTATTCACGAAGATTAATGATATTTATCTTGCCAGGCAGCAGGAGCGTATAATTTATCAAAGAAGAGAGACTCAGATCCGAAGGGAGATAGAAAACATTTCCCATGATCTTCGTACACCCCTGACATCAATCATCGGCTATGTGGATCTGCTCCAGAATGATGAGCTTGAGGACAAGGAAAAGGAGGAGTATCTCGATATCATTAAGCGGAGAGCGCGGGTATTGCAGGGCTTTATTCAGGATTTCTATGAATTATCAAGAATAGAAGGGGAGAATTATCCGCTTTTACTGGAAAATGTACCGGTTCAGACCATGTTGGCAGAAGCGGCGGTTGCTTACTATCATGAATTTGAAAAGAAGAAGATTACTGTTGAGTTGGAGCTGGAGGAGAATACGGTTTCGGTAATAGCAGATAAAATACAACTGAACAGGGTATTCAATAATCTGCTTCAGAATGCACTAAAATATGCAGATCATATCTTTGTCATTAAGCAAATTACCGCTAATAAAGAATGTATCCTGCAGTTTAAAAATGAAAAGGGAACTATGACAGAAAGAGAATTGAATGTTATCTTTGACCGTTTTTACTGCGGAGACCTGTCCCGAAGCAATAATAGTACGGGACTCGGACTTACCATATCGAAACTATTGGTTGAGAAGATGAAGGGTAGTATTCATGCCCTCCTGGAGAATGATATGTTTATCATCGAAATTCGATTTCCTGTCAGCATGTAATATAAATGATTCAATTTAATAATTGCCTTTCACTAAAGGGAAGAGTATAATAAAACCAGAAAACTAAAAACAGTTTTCTGGTTTTATTATACTCTTTTTTGTTTGTAGTGAGAAAAGAATTTTGAAAGAGCCAATAATTCCAAAGTGAATTATATAATCATAGTTCACTTTAAAAAGAACTCCAGAATAAATTCCATAGGAAATTCATTCTGAATTTCTTTCAGGTTTTGTACCGCCGAGGAACGGCGGAATGTTAGTTAATGTGAAAAATAATGATTTTTCACAAAGTGAATTATTTACAATTTGCTTCGCAAATATTGTGCTGACGCCATAATTAACGGTGTTTCGGCAGAATGGAGATTTTTATGGAATTAAAGGATAGAATAATTGATGCAGTAATTGAGGAATTTAATGAGAAAGGCTTAAAATTTACGATGGACGACATTGCCAGGCGATTAGGGATCAGTAAGCGCACCTTATACACTGTCGTACAAGACAAAGAGGCATTATTTATTGAAGCCGTAGACGGTGTGTTTGGAGCGATTAAGGAAGCGGAGAAAGAGATAATAGAAGACGATACATTAGACATTGTTGATAAATTAAAGAAGATCCTGATTGCACTGCCTAAGAAATATCAAACCATTGATTTTCGTCAGTTATATAACCTGAAGATGAAATTCCCCAGAATATATGCCAAGATCGAAAACCGTTTGGAAACGGAGTGGGAGCCAACCTTTCAAATCATGGAACAAGCGATGAAAGAGGGAAGGATAAGAAAAATCAGTTTCCCTGTATTTAAAGCAATTTTTACCGGAACAATTGAATATTACATCAGCAGAAAGGCATTGATTGAGAGTAATATTGCTTATGAAGAAGCCTTGCAGCAAATGCTGGATATTCTGTTCCAGGGAATTTGTATATAAAGGAGAAGGTTTATGGGAGAACATATTCATTTGAATGATGATTGGAAGTACAGTGCGGCCTTTCATAAGGATATGACGGAGAATTCCTTTGATGAGAGCAGTATGGACGCAGTTAGACTCCCGCATACGAATATCGAAACACCCTTTCACTATTTTGATGAACAGATATACCAGTTTGTCAGCTGCTATCGAAGAAGGCTGGATGTGAAAGAAGAATGGAAGGGTAAGCAGGTGCTGTTGACCTTTGAAGGTGTAGCTCATGTCGCAACGGTTTATGTGAATGGCAAACAGGTTACGACTCACTTTGGTGGTTATACGGCATTTACCGTTGATCTGGAACCATATCTGAACTTTGCCAGTGATAAAAGCAACATACTGACGGTTGAGGTTGACAGCAGGGAAAGCGATAAGCTGCCGCCCTTTGGTAATGTCATTGATTACCTTACTTACGGTGGAATATACAGGGAAGTGTATCTGGATATTAAGGAACATGTCGCTATCAAGGATGTATTTGTAATAACCAGAGATCCTGACAGTTCTGCTTCTTCCGATAAGGTGGCTATGGAACCTGACAATACTAAGAGCGGCGGGAAAGTAATTGACCTTCAGATAAAGCTTCATGGGTTGTGGCATGAAGAAAAAGCATTAATAAAGGTAAATCTGACGGATGCTTCAGATCATCTGATTTATTCGAATGTATTAAAGATTACGGCTTTGATTTCGCATCATAAATTATATGTGGAAGGGGTAAATAACTGGGAACCGGAGTTTCCTGTTCTCTATCACCTGCAGCTGGAATTATTCGCAGATTCCGATCTGGGCAGGAAGCTTGACGAGAAAACAGTACGATTTGGTTTTCGTACCTGTGAATTTAAAGAAGATGGCTTTTATCTGAATCATAAAAAAATAAAACTGATCGGTTTGAATCGTCATCAGAGCTATCCTTACGTCGGTTATGCCATGCCAAAGCGAATGCAGCTGAGAGATGCTGAAATTCTGAAAGAGGAGCTTCAGGTAAATGCAGTGCGAACCTCACACTATCCCCAGTCACAGCATTTTATTAACCGCTGCGATGAGCTGGGTCTGCTGGTATTCACGGAGATACCCGGCTGGCAGCATATCGGTGATAATGAATGGAAGGCAATTGCCTGCGAGAACGTAAAGGAAATGGTTCTGCAATACCGTAACCATCCCTCGATTATCTTATGGGGTGTTCGCATTAATGAATCGCAGGATGACGATGCATTTTATGCTAAGACTAATCAGATTGCCCATGAACTGGATCCTTCCAGACAGACCGGCGGAGTGCGGTATCTTAAGAAAAGCAGCCTGCTGGAGGATGTCTATACCTATAATGATTTTCTGCATAACGGGATAACGAAAGGACTTGACCGGAAGAAGGATGTTACCTCTGATAGAAAATCCCCGTATCTTGTATCGGAATTCAATGGACATATGTTTCCGACAAAAGCCTTTGATAATGAGGAGCACCGTCTTCAGCACGCATTAAGGTATGCCTGCGTACTTAATGAGACCTTTGCTCAGAAGGACATCGCTGGTGCCTTTGGCTGGTGTATGTTTGATTATAATACGCATAAGGATTTCGGAAGCGGCGACCGGATCTGCTATCATGGTGTAATGGATATGTTCCGTAATCCGAAGCTGGCAGCTGCTGTGTATGCCAGCCAGAAGGAGGAGAATACGGTATTTGAGCTCAGCTCCTCTTTGGATATCGGAGATCATCCTGCCGGTAATATTGGTGATGTGTATGCATTTACTAATGCGGACAGCATAAGGCTTTACAAGAATGACCAGATGATTAAGGAATTCCACCGGGAAAGAAGCAGATTTGACAGACTGCCCCATCCTCCGGTTGTGATTGACGATTTTGTAGGGGATTTATTGGAGAAAGAGGAACATTTCAGTCATAAAACTTCGGAAGCGATAAAGAAGCTGCTTTTTGCAGTGAAAAAATATGGCCCGAACCAGCTTCCTCTTATGTATAAACTGAAAATGGCTTATCTGATGGTAAAGGAGCATCTGACCATGGAGATGGCAGCCCGCCTGTATTATCAATATATCGGCAGCTGGGGAGGAGCAGCCACCACCTTTCGTTTTGAAGCGGTTAAGGAGGGCAGGGTAGTAAAGGTAATCAATAAAAATCCTTCCTGCCGGCCAAAGCTGGAGGTGATCACCAAAACCACGGAGCTGCAGGAAGAAGAAACCTATGATGTCGGCGAGGTAAGAATCCAGGTGGTGGACGAAAATAATAACCGGCTGCCCTATTATCAGGAACCGGTACGCTTTGAGGTCTGGGGTGCTATTGAGTTAATCGGACCCAGGGAGATCTGCCTGAAAGGCGGTATGGGAGGCACCTATGTGAAAACGAAGGGTATCCTTGGTGAAGGTGGCTTGAAGATTTATCAGGAAGGTCTTGGGGAGACCGAGATAAAATTCACTGTATTATCATCGAAGGATTGATGGCGGGCAAGGTATCCTTCGTATATCGATTAAGGAAAGAGGAGAAGAGTATGAGATTAACATTAAAAGAAAAAGCATCTTATGGGATAGGTGCAGTAGGCAAGGATATGGTCTATGCCATAGTATCCGGGTTTTTGATGTATTACTATAATACGGTCTTAGGCATCAGTGCAACCTTTATCGGTGTCTTATTCATGGTAGCGCGAATATTTGATGCCCTGAATGATCCGTTTATGGGGATTATTGTAGAGAAGACCAACACCAAAATGGGGAAGTTCCGCCCCTGGCTTCTGATTGGAACGGTTCTTAGTGCCATTTCCCTGTATGGAATGTATTCCGTACCAAGATCTCTGAGCGGGACCTCGCTGCTCGTCTATACATCCGCAGCCTATATCATCTGGTGTACCACCTACACATTGATGGATATTCCCTATTGGTCCATGCTTCCTGCAATTACCCAGGATTCAAAGGATCGGGAAAATGTATCGGTGATTGCCAGAAGCTGTGCCGGCTTCGGCTACGCCATACCGACCGCTTTAACGATGGTTCTGGTACCGATATTGGGCGGCGGAGAGGAACGTCGTGGATTTCAGATATTTGCTGTTATCATCAGCGTACTTTTCATAATGTTTATTTCTATAACAGTAAAGAATGTGAAGGAGAAGACAGCTTCTTATATAAAGGCGCCAACCATCAAGGAGATGTTCTCTTCTTTATTTCGTAATGACCAGGCACTTGTTGTGGTAATCACCATTGTTGTATTTAACGCTTCTTTGTATATAACCAACAATCTGGCAGTCTATTTCTTTAAATATGATATTGGAAATGGTGCGCTCTTCGGGGTATTCGGTACGATAGGCGGAGCGGCGCAGATTATATCCATGACAATGCTTCCGGCCTTGCGAAAGCTGTTTAAACGTATGACGATCTTTGTTGGTGCTATCGTAACTGCAATCATTGGATATGCTTTGCTATTCCTGCTTGGTACTCTGAGTGTCACCAATATCATACTGTTAAGTATTGCTGCCATCATCATTTTCTTCGGCTTTGGTCTTGCTACTGTACTGACAACGGTATTCCTTGCCGATACTGTGGATTATGGTGAATGGAAAACAAAGCAGAGAAGCGAGAGTGTAATTTTCTCCATGCAGACCTTTGTGGTACAACTGGCTTCCGCCTTCTCCGTCCTGATTGCTGGCGTTGGTCTGGACTTAATCCATCTGGATACGAAGGCAAAGGTTCAGACAAGCGCGACCTTATTCGGAATGCGTGTTATTATGATCATCATACCGATCCTCGGGTTATTGTTCTCCATCTTTTATTTCAGGCGAAAATACAAGCTGACCGATGCGTACATGGAGAAGATCACGAAGGAAATACAGGAGAATCATTTAAGAGACGAAAAAGTGACAGAAATAAATACGTCATCCAATCGTAAGGCTGCTAATTAATATTTTCTGAGAAATAGAGAGGGCAATATGATAAAGAGAAATCAAGAGCTATTTGTCCTGGAAACAAAGGATACCACCTATTGTTTCAGGATCATGTCCTCCGGACATCTGGAGCATCTATACTATGGTAAAAAAATCAACCTAATCGATGATTATCAGGCCCTGACGGAAAAGGTAATGTTTGTATCCGGATCAGCGATTACTTATTCGAAGGAATTCCCTAACCTGGGACTGGAGGATCGTTGTCTTGAGATGTCCTCCTACGGCAAAGGAGATATCCGGGAGCCATTCATTGAACTGACCCATGAGGATGGTTCCTCAACCTGTGATTTCCTGTTCAGGGATGCAAGAATCCTAAGCAGGAAGGAAATGCTGAACTCCTTACCTTCTTCTTATTTGGAGGAGCCTTGCGGCAATAACGTAAGCCTAGAAATTAATCTATATGATAAGAATTATGATATAACCCTGACTTTGACTTATTCCGTATTCTATGACAGCAATGTAATTACACGCAGCGCAAAGGTAATCAATAATTCTCAAAAGGTGGTAAGGCTGGGCAGAATCATGAGTGGACAGCTGGATCTGGATACCAGTGATTATCTTGTAAGTACCTTTCACGGCGCCTGGACAAGGGAGATGAACCGTTATGATACGGAACTGAAGCAGGGAATAGTGATCAATGATACAAAGGCAGGAACCTCCAGCAACCGGAGCAATCCCTTTTTCATGGTCAGTAAAGCAGGAACATCGGAGGATTATGGTGAATGCTTTGGCTTCAATCTGATCTATAGCGGTAATCATTATGCAGCCTGTGAAGTTAACAGCATGGGAAAACTGCGGATGATCAATGGAATACAGCCTTCCGGCTTTGAATTCCTTTTACAGCCCGGGGATAGCTTTGAAGCTCCGGAAGCTGTTTATACATACTCTGATCTGGGGTATACCGGGATGAGCCATAACATGCACCACTTTATCCGGAACCACATTGTCCGTGGTGAATGGAAGGATAAAGTAAGACCGGTTCTCATCAACAGCTGGGAGGCAAACTATTTTAAATTTAATGAGGTAAAGCTTCTTAAGCTTGCAAAGGCGGCGAAGGACTGCGGTATTGAACTCTTTGTACTTGATGATGGGTGGTTTGGCAGTCGTAATGATGATACCTCCTCCTTGGGAGATTGGAAGGAAAATCGGGATAAATTAAATGGCGGGTTAAAGGGTCTTGCCAATAAAATAAATGCGATGGGAATGGAATTTGGCATCTGGGTTGAACCGGAGATGGTGAATGAAGACAGTGAATGCTATCGGAGTCATCCACAGTGGGCAGTGCAGATACCCGGATCAAAGCAGGCTTTGGGCAGGAACCAGATGATACTGGATCTGACCAGGGATGAAGTATGCACTTATGTCGTTGAAGAAATGAGCAGGTTATTTACCAGTGCCAATATCACTTATGTTAAATGGGATATGAACCGGATTTTCTCGGATCAGTATTCCACATCTCTGCCGACAGATCGCCAAAAGGAATTCCACCACCAGTATATGATGGGGCTGTATCGTATTCTTGACATACTTACAAAACGCTTTCCAAAGATACTTTTTGAGAGCTGTGCTTCCGGTGGTAACCGCTTTGATCTTGGAATGCTCTGCTATATGCCCCAGACCTGGGCAAGTGATAATACGGATGCCATAAGCCGTGCGGGTATTCAATCGGGCTATAGCTACGGTTATCCGATGTCAGTGATAGGAGCCCATGTATCCGGCTGTCCAAATCACCAGACCCTTCGCAGTACCTCTCTGGATACCAGATTTGAGGTAGCGGCCCTCGGTCTGCTGGGATATGAACTTAATCTTGCGGAATTAAGTGCGGAAGATAAAAGGACAGTAGCCGATCAGGTTAATTTTTATAAAAAGCACCGCCGGATCTTGCAGTTCGGGGACTTTTACAGGATTAAGGTGAACGAAGCAGGAATTTATCAATGGATTACGGTAGCCAAGGATAAGAAAGAAGCCATAGGTTTATTTTTACAGAAGGAAGTGACTGCGAATTATACTTATGCAAAATTCGTAACAAAGGGGTTGGATAAAGAGAAAAGATATCATTTTACCAACCGCCGGCATATCTATAATATCAAAGAATTCGGCGATCTGATTAATATGATTTCTCCGGTTCATATCAAAAAAGACTCCCTGGTACATAATATCATTGCCCTGGTTAAGAAGATGCCGGGTGAAATTGAAGACTGCACAGCTTACGGCGATGTCTTTAATTATGCAGGGGTTAAGCTTCAGTCTGGTTTTGGAGGCACCGGATATGAGGAGGGGGTACGCCTGTTCCAGGACCATGCATCAAGAATGTATCTTTGGGAAGAGGTATAAACATGATTTGACATAGCTTTCATATGATGTTAAGATAATTTCCGTAAAATTAGTTAGAAAAGAGGTTGAAGGAATGATAATGATTACTTGCTAATCAATTAGTTGAATATGCGATGGAAGTAAGCCATCTGATATGGCTCTCTTTTGTTGCGGGCAAGAAATTATCACTCCGAATTCCATAGATTATATATGAAAAAGCTGATTAATACCCTCTTTGTGTGTATTATCGTTAAGTTCCTTTCAATGTAAATCCGGACCACAAGAAGATGATTTCTTGTGGTTTTTTTACGTTATTACAAAATGGAGGTGGCTTTTTATGTCACAGATTATGATAAATGATTTAACCTTTAGTTATGACACGGTTTATGATAACATTTTTGAGCATGTCAGCTTTATGATCGATACCGATTGGAGACTTGGTTTTATTGGAAGGAATGGAAAAGGGAAGACTACCTTCTTAAACCTGCTCTTAAGAAAATATGAGTATCAGGGGAGTATTACTGCATCTGTGAATTATGATTATTTTCCCTTCGAGGTATCTAATCCGGAGATTAATACTTTGGAGCTGATTAAGGATACGATTGCTCCCTTTTCCTCCTGGGAAATAGAAATGAAGGAGTGCCTTAGGAAGCAGGAAGGTGGAGCTGATCTGCCTGCTATGGATCGATATGGGCAGCTTCTTGATTTGTACCAGGTACAGGATGGATTTATCATCGAAGAATTGATCGAAAAGGAATTAGGCAGGCTCCAGGTGGATGCTTCCGTGCTGGAGCGTCCGTTTTCGACACTCAGCTTTGGTGAACGTACGAAAGTAATGCTAGCTGCTTTATTCTTAAAAAAGAATAATTTTCTCTTAATTGATGAACCGACCAATCATCTGGATATGGAGGGACGTGCAGCTCTGGCGGATTATCTCAGGACCAAAAAAGGCTTTATCCTGGTTTCCCATGACCGTGCATTTTTAGATCAGTGCATTGACCATGTGCTGTCCATCAATCGGGCAGACATTGAGGTTATGAAAGGAAATTATACGACCTGGCGGGAGAACAAGGACAGGAGAACAGGTCGGATATAAGGGCCGGTTTCATTTAGCCGGGGGGCTAAAGATATCCTATGTCTCCCAGGATACCTCATACCTTTCTGGTGATCTTAAGGATTTTGCTGTAAAATATGCTTTAGATGAAGTAATTTTTAAAACAGTTCTTCGTCAGTTGGATTTTAGCAGGAAGCAGTTCGAAAAGGATATCCGGGATTTCAGCGGCGGACAGAAGAAAAAGGTACTCCTGGCAAAAAGTCTGGCAGAGCCTGCTCATGTGTTCCTATGGGATGAACCGCTGAACTTTATTGATGTATTTTCCAGAATACAGATCGAAGAATTGATTTTAAAATATAAGACCACGATGATTTTTGTTGAGCATGACCGGATGTTTAGTGAAGCGATTACGACAAAAACCGTCAGACTCTAATCAAAAAAGTCAGAAAATAATTTTATTTGTGGATAAATATCAATTGATTATCACTAATTTGTAAAAAATACGTCATAAAAATTTAATATTATCA
The DNA here is from genome assembly GCA_035564175.1 of Mobilitalea sp. Lineage (GTDB taxonomy): Bacteria > Bacillota > Clostridia > Lachnospirales > Lachnospiraceae > Mobilitalea. Next base: position 4,077 of record DATMUM010000049.1, on the reverse strand, counting down.
GATATGGCAAATATTGACAGTGTGTGCTATAATGACCGTATAAAACAGGACTTAAATCCTATTTTTCGGCAAGGAGGTTGATTCAAGAATTTCATGGAAATAGTACCATTTTATCATGTGAATGAAATATGACCATGCATCTAATAATATCATACAAACGGAAAACTAATATGCATTAAAACAAGTCATTGTAACTGTATTTAGAATAATCGCTAAAGATTAGGAGAAATGGGTTAATTATGAGAGAATGGAGAGTATTAGTAGGTTTAGAGTATGAGTGGCGGATATTTCGGATTTATAGCAAATTGATTCATTGGTTTATAAAAAAGAAGCTAAAATTAACATCGCCAATACTGTGCCTTCTTAGTAAAAAGATAGACAAGCATGGTATATCTGTTTCAGAGATGAAACATTTATATGAAAACAAAACGGGAAAGATTGTTGTATTTTACTATTAAAGTACCGGTATGGCAATGTTGGACGCTGATAAAATAATATAGAAATAAATAATGGCTGCCTGACAATTCTTAAAATAAGAGTTGTCAGGCAGCCTTCTTGTTATGCCTTTTTCTTGGGCTTTTTTACTAATTCGGGTTCGGTCATCATCGGTTTTAAGGAAGGTAATACACCAATATCAGTCTTTTTCTTCTTTTTAACGTCTTTCTTAATGTCTCTATTTGCCATCTATATCACTCCTTCAAAATAATATGTAATTTATAATATCTATTATAATAACTTCCAGCGAATTCGTCCAGTAAAATTTAACCGAAATTCTTATGGATTGCCTGGAAGGGGGTAGGGGAGATTACCAGCAATTCCCTAGGCGCTTCGGTTGACATAATGCACAACTGTTGCTAGCATGATAGTATAAGCATTGTGAGAAGTATATAAAGGGTTTAGCACTCGATAAAGATGCAAAAAGGGAGGCATTCGATGGGAAGTTTATTAAAAATGCTTTTAAGCAAAAGAAAAGGGTTAGTGATTTTCATGGTACTAATCCTGATAGCAAATGTAATTTTCGGTTCTAATGCTGTTTTGGCAAGAACCCGCTGGACGGACACAACACCACCGTCCCAGCCACAGAATCTAAAAGCTGTAGCGGTAACGAATACGTCAGTATCAATTGCCTGGAACGCTTCGACAGATAATGTGAAAGTAACAGGCTATAATATTTATAAGAATAGTACTTTGATTGGAAGTACTATTTATACTACCTATCAGGTAAATAATTTATCACCATCGACTTCGTATCAATTTTATGTGAAAGCAAAGGATGCAGCTGGAAATACTTCATTGGCTAGCAGTACCTTAACGGTAACTACGAAAGCTGCAACACCAACGGCAACACCAACACCGGTACCGACAGCAACCCCTGCACCAACGGCAACACCGACGCCGACACCAACCCCTGCTCCAACAGTAACACCGACACCGGCTCCGACTGTAACACCAGCACCGACAGCCACCCCGGTTCCGACACAGCCATCAACGAAAATAGTTGGTTATTATGCAGCCTGGGCAGCATATTCCGGTTTCACACCGGACAGTGTCGATGCAACAAAATTGACTCATATCAACTATGCCTTTGCAAATATAGGCAGTGATTTAAAAATCACTTTAGGTTATCCGGATATTGATCTGTCCAATTTTACGAAATTGAATGCCTTAAAGAAGATAAATCCTAATCTGAAAGCCATAATTTCAGTAGGTGGCTGGGACTGGTCCGGAAGATTTTCCGATGTAGCACTTACGGACGCTTCCAGAACAGCATTTGCCGACAGCTGTGTTAATTTTATTGTTCAATATGGTTTTGACGGAATTGACATTGACTGGGAATACCCGGTATCAGGCGGTGTGTCCACTAATATTAGAAGAGCCGAAGATAAAACCAATTTTACATTATTGCTTCAGACACTCCGGGATAAACTTGATGCAAGAGGAGTAACTGACGGTAAGCATTATATCTTAAGCTTTGCGGGAGCCTCCGGAACCTGGTATGTTAATAATGTTGAGCTGTCAAAGCTGCAGCAGTATGTGGATTATGCTAATGTAATGACTTATGATATTCATGGTCCCTGGGATACATACACTGATTTTAATGCACCATTATATATAAACAGTGATGTATCACCCCAGGATAAAGATAGTGTAGATGCAGGAATAACAGCTTATCTAAACGCTGGCTTCCCCGCAGGTAAAATGGTCATGGGCGTTCCTTTCTATGGTTATATATACAGGGCAGTCGCAAACGTGAACCATGGCTTATACCAGACCTATTCCGGAGGCGAATCCATCAGCTACGCTAATATAGCGGCAAATTACCTGAATGCTTCCGGTTACGTTAGGTATTTCCATTCACAATCCATGGTACCGTGGTTGTTTAATGGTTCCACCTTTATCACCTATGAAGATGCAGCCTCTATGGGATATAAGGCCTCTTATATCAAAACAAAAGGCCTTGGCGGTGCGATGATCTGGGAATTAAGCCAGGATCCAAACCGGGTACTGCTAAATGCTTTGTATAATGGATTGCAATAAAAGATGACCCAGTGGGCTATAATGTACGTATCAGAACAGACGTGGAAAATCGTTCTGTCTGCTGCTGACATTATAGCCCGCTGTTTGTTTTAATAAAATGATTTACAAAAAGCTTTCCTGTTTAGCCTTGAACCATGATTTGCTTATGTTTACAAAGACATTTCTTTACCTCTTAGTTCGTAAAACTTACCTCTTGGCATAGTGCTATTTACATTTCTGAATTAAATAATATAATTGTTATCAGGGAGGAGAGGAAATGAAGGTAAGAATAGATATCGATGAAAATGTGAAAGAAGATGAAATAATTATCCGGTGCGGTAAATTAGATGAGAACACCCAAAAAGTATATAACACTCTGATGGAGCTTGCGAAGGGTTCGCAGCATCTGATGCTATATAAAGGGAATGTGGAATATTATCTTCCGTTAGACAATATTCTGTTCTTCGAAACAATGGATAACTGTATCAGTGCACATACAGCGAATAATGTTTACGATACCTCTTACCGCTTATATGAGCTGGAAGAAATGTTGCCCGGATATTTCATGAGAGTATCAAAATCAACAATTTTAAATATCAATCATATTTATTCTATTTCTCGCAACCTCACTGCTTCGAGTGAAGTACAATTTTTAAATTCACACAAACAGGTTTATGTATCCAGACTCTATTATAAATCATTAAAATTCAGATTAGAAGAAAAGAGGAGAAGTATATGAAGAAGAAAGAAATATTTTGGGGCTTGCTATTCATATTTGCAGCTGTACTGATTATTTTGAATCAGTTCGGATTTCTTACCGGAATTAGTATATTTGATATAGTAGCAACCGTAATTTTAGCTGGAATTATTATAATGAGCGTAATTCATATCAATTTTTGGGGAATTTTATTTCCTCTTGCGTTCCTATGCATTATCTTTGCCGATCAATGGAATATCACAGAGTTCACTCCCTGGCCTGCCCTGTTAACGGCATTGCTGTTAAGCATCGGCTTCTCCATATTATTTCAAAAACCGCATTGCCGGATTTATCATTCTCATCATCATAAATCCTTTGGCAGCAATGTCATAAATGTAACGGATGATAATGTTGTAAATTGCTCCGTCAGTTTCGGAGAATGCATTAAATATGTGAATTCCGATAATCTTGTGAAAGCGAATATCAGCTGTTCCTTCGGAGAGGCTAAAGTGTATTTTGATAATGTGAAAATTCCTTCCGGTAAGGCAGATATTTATTTAAATGTATCCTTTGGTGAAGCTGTATTATTTATACCTAAGTCCTGGAAAATAATAAATGGTATGCATGTCTTTTTAGGAGACATGGATAACAATAACAACAACCTCAGTGAAGGTTCCCCGGTGGTTACAATCCACGGAAGTGTTAGCTTTGGAGATGCAAAAATTATCTATGTATAAAGGATTCCTACAAAAACAGAGGTTGACCACTTCTGTTTTTGTGTACTAGTTTAATTTTTACTCAGGCTTGCCAACAACAGTAGTTATGAAAGTTAATGAAAAGAGGCTGCCGTGACAGTAATGTTT
>DATMUM010000048.1:0-30448 GCA_035564175.1 Mobilitalea sp. | reverse complement strand
TATCTCCGATAAGGCTCTGTCGGTAGCGGCAAAGAATGCAAGCAGACATATAACTGACATAGAATTTATCAAAAGCAATCTTTTTGAACAGTTGACAGGAACCTATGACATCATAGTTTCCAATCCACCGTATATACCAACCGGGGAGATACCGTTTTTGATGCCGGAGGTAAAAGATCATGAGCCCGTACTGGCTTTGGACGGAACGGATGACGGACTGGAATTTTACCGAAGAATTTCATCAGAAGCAAGGAAGTTTTTGAGAAGGGATGGTTACATTTTCTTTGAGATTGGGCATAATCAAGGGGAAGATGTCAGACAGATCTTATTACAATATGGATTTACAGAAATCATGATAAAGAAAGATCTGAGCGGACTTGACAGGGTCGTATCGGCTCGAGGCTGAGGATAGATAATAGAGTTCTTTTAACCTGCATGGTGCAAGAAGGATGCATAAAGGAATTTCTCGAGGTCGATTGGGCTTCGAAGGAAGTTGATAGTTAATGGAGGAATTATTGTTATGTTTGATAAGTTAGAGGATATTCTGAAGCGCTTTGAGGAAATCGAAGAAGAAATGCTGAATCCGGATATCATGAACGATCAGAATAGATATAAGAAACTTATGAAGGAACACGCGGATCTTTCAGATATAGTTGAGAAATATAAAGAATACAAGGCTACACAGAACAGTATTGAAGAGAGCCTGGCCATGCTGGATGAGGAAAGTGACGATGAAATCCGGGAGATGGCGAAGGAAGAATTAAGCGAGTGCAAGCAGAGAATTGTTAAGATAGAAGAAGAACTTAAGATATTACTTCTTCCCAAGGATCCTAACGACGAGAAGAATGTTATCGTTGAAATCCGTGGTGGTGCCGGCGGTGATGAAGCAGCTCTTTTTGCTGCGGAATTATATCGTATGTATGTAATGTACGCAGAGCGTAACCGTTGGAAGATCGATATGATGAATTTAAATGAGAACGGAATCGGCGGATTTAAGGAAGTAATCTTTATGGTTCTCGGAAAAGGTGCTTATTCCAAGTTAAAATATGAAAGCGGCGTTCACCGCGTCCAGCGTGTTCCGGTAACGGAATCCGGCGGTAGAATCCATACCTCAACCGCAACGGTTGCAATTATGCCGGAGGCAGAAGAAGTAGATGTAGAGCTGGACTTAAATGACTGTAAATTCGATGTGTTTCGTTCTTCCGGTAACGGCGGACAATGCGTTAATACAACGGACTCTGCGGTAAGACTTACCCATATTCCTACGGGTATCGTTATTTCCTGCCAGGATGAGAAGTCTCAGCTAAAGAATAAGGATAAGGCAATCCGGGTACTTCGTTCCAAGCTGTATGAATTAGAGCTTGAGAAAGCCCAGAGCGCAGAAGCAGAGGCAAGAAGAAGCCAAGTTGGAACCGGTGACCGTTCTGAGAAGATCAGAACCTATAACTTCCCTCAGGGACGAGTGACGGATCACCGTATTAAGCTTACGGCATATCAGATTGATGACGTAATGAACGGCGATCTGGATGAATTCGTTAGCAGCCTGATAGCAGCCGACCAGGCTGCAAAGCTGGCGAACATGCAGCAAGCGTAGATGCCTGGTCGGCTTACGACCAAGGCTGCAAAGCTGGCGAGCATGCAGCAAGCGTAGATGCCTGGTCGGCCAACCACCCTATAGCATAAGTTTTTGGTTGCATATTAACCTGAGATGCTGACTGCTTTGAATAATAAGTTGAAGAAGATAATGAATTGTCAATAATAAAAGAAAACTGATAATAGTGAAGCCCTATATAACCTATGTTTGATTATATAGGGTTTTTTATTAAAGAATTTTCAGAGGTAGGAAGATACTTATGGGAAGCGCAAAGTAATCGAAGAGCATTTCGAAATATTTTATTGTAAATGCAATACTATAATTATATAATACATTTAATTAAGAATAATAATAATATTAATAAAAAGTACTATATAAATACTATAAAAAGTACGTTTGCTGTTATAAAACTCCTATGTTAAAATCGTTACGTGGCTGAAGGAAACAAAAAGTAACAATATCTGCTGCGGTACATCGATTTTACTTAATCATGGGACTAGCAAATATACGAAACAGCGAATCAATCGATAAGAGGTATATGATTTCATGAAGCCAAAAAATATAATCAGCAGTCTTAGCAACCCGCAGGTTAAGAATTTAACATTATTGCAGAAGAAACCCAAAGCAAGGGATGAACAAGGAATCTTCGTCATTGAAGGCATAAAGATGTTTGAAGAAGCAAGGGATCTGGGTATTCTCAGAAAAACTTATGCTTCGGAAAGCTTCTATCAGGAGATGCTTCTAGAGAATCCGGAGTATTTTGAGGATTTGGATTATGAAATATTAACAGATTCGGTATTTAAGGAAGTATCGGAGACAAAAACTCCCCAGGGAATACTGGGTACGGTGTTGAAAGCAGATTACAGCCTGGAAAGTATGCTGAAGGCACCGGATGCCTGCCTCTTATTACTGGAAGACATCAGAGATCCAGGTAACCTCGGAACGATGATTAGGACCGCAGAGGGTGCTGGTGTAACTGGAATTATTTTTGGTGACTCCACGGTTGATATCTACAATTCCAAGGTGATTAGAGCTACCATGGGATCAATCTACAGAGTTCCGTTTTACCAGGCTCAGGATTTTTACGAGACGCTTCGCCGGATTAAACAAGAAGGTATAACCATGTATGCGGCACATCTTCTTGGAATACCTTATGACACCGAAGGAAGCTTCTGCGGCAGATGTGCATTCTTAATCGGTAATGAAGCGAACGGGCTGTCAGATCAGGCGACACGGGAAGCGGATGCTTTAATCAAGATTCCGATGGCAGGTAAGGTGGAGTCATTGAATGCAGCTGTTGCAGCCGCAATCTTAATGTATGAAGCAGCCAGACAAAGGCGGAAAATATAGTTTCATATATTTTCCATTAATTCATCACATGAAACACACATTTCATTTATAATATTATATAGAAAGATGTACCGGCTTATATGGAATAAGCAGAAGAAGCGGTTAGTTCTTATAAATTTAATTCTCTTAAGGAGATGACTACAATGGCTATCGAGGTTTTTAATAGATATGAGAAAAAATTCATTATTACGGATGACATTTACCAACAATTAAAGCCTCAGCTGGAGGAGTATATGGAAGTGGATGAGCATAGCCGTAATGGTGATTTTTATACGATTTGCAATATCTATTATGATACACCTGATAATGAAATCATCCGCAAATCCATCGAAAAGCCAATTTATAAAGAGAAACTCCGGTTAAGGTGCTATGGCGTTGTGGGGCCGAAGGATAAGGTTTACCTGGAGCTAAAGAAGAAATTTAATGGCTGCGTCAATAAACGCAGGACCTCAATTACATTAGAGGATGCTTACCGGTATCTTGATACCAGGCAGAAGCCTATGGCTAAAAATCAATTGAATTATCAGATTTTGAATGAAATAGATTTCTTTATTAACCGGTATCCAACATTGAAACCGGCTGTTTATCTCTCTTATGACAGGAATGCTATGTTTGGAATAGATGATAGGAACTTTCGTATCACCTTTGATACCAATATCCGTTCAAGACGTGAAAATGTTGGACTGGATACCGGTAATTACGGGGAACTGCTGCTTCCGGATGGTGTCTGGGTTATGGAGGTTAAGATGAAGGAGGCTGCTCCGCTGTGGTTTGCCGAGCTGTTATCCAGATATAAGGTATATCCTACAACCTTTTCAAAATACGGAAATGAATATCAGAAGACCATGTTACATAGCAGGACTATCTGTGAATACAATAAAATATACGCTTAGGGGGATTTACTTCAATGTTCGATACAATTTTAGAAAGTGTAGCAGCATCTTCGGATTTACGAATTAGTATCAGTTCGACGCTGCTTATTGTTTTGGCTGCTTTAGTACTGGGAATGGTAATTAGCGTGGCTTATCTGGCCACCACGCCAAAGAGGGAACGATCAGCAAGCTTTATTATGAGTATTATCATTTTACCCATGATTGTTGCAGTTGTAATTCTGTTAATCGGTGGTAATCTTGCAAGGGCATTCTCAATGGCAGGTATCTTTACGATTGTAAGATTTCGTAGTATACCAGGGGATTCGAAGGATATATCCTTTGTATTCTTAACCATGGCAGTTGGTCTTGCCTTGGGACTTGGCTATCTGACACTTGGTGCTGTAGTCGCTGTAATTGTTGGACTTGCTATCGTAATTATCAAAAAGTCCGGCTACGGCGTTACTGAACAGAAGGAAAAGAGACTGAGAATTACGATTCCTGAAGATATGAATTATCAGGGCGCTTTCGATGATCTGTTTGCAAAATACACGCAGTACTGCTCCATACAGAAGGTGAAGACGACGAACATGGGAACTTTATTTGAGATTGCCTATGATATCATTATGAAGGAAGGAAGCTCAGAAAAGGAATTCATCGATGCACTCCGCTGCAGAAACGGTAATCTGACCATCCAGCTGGGAGTAAAGGATAATTTTAGCCAGCAGTTATAATTCAATACATATATAGTTTATCAAATGCCATTAGTGCAGATAGCAGAAGTTATCTTTCGTACTAATGGCATTTTTATGTCGGGTAAATATAATGAGAACCAATATGGAAGATTAATTGATAAATTATGGTTAAGAATATTATATATGATCTTACTGTGCAGTTATCGTGATAATAATATATAAATAAAGGAAGAAACGAAGAATGATTTTGGGAAATTCAATCTACTGGCTGATTTTGATTGCAGTTCTGATATTTGTTGAAATTCTTACTCTCAGGTTTACAACAATCTGGTTTGCTATTGGAGCCCTGGTTGCGTTTGTGGTATCCCTGCTTTTTGATAATTTATTTTTTGAGATATTTCTATTTTTCGCGGTGTCTGTTGCTTTCCTGTCTTTTATACGGCCGCTTGTGATGATTTATCATAAGTCTAAGAAATTACAAGTCAATTATGAAGAGATTATTGGCAAATACGCATTCGTGACTGCTGCGATTGATAACCGGATATCGAAGGGACAGGTGGAAATTAGCGGGCAGGAATGGTCAGCAAGATCTCTGGAAGGTGACAGCATCGAAAGTGGTACCAAAGTTAAAATCTATGGAATATCAGAGAAAAAATTAATTGTAAAAAAGGTAGATAACTAAATTAATATGATGATACGAATGATTGTTTCGATCAATTCGTTAAAGCGAAACATAAAGTGAAACATTCCTGTAAAAATGACTTATTTACGGTTAGCTGTCAGAAAACTGGCATATACGTTTGATTGTATTAAGAAAAATTTAAGATTATATTGCTTGATAATATGGTTACTCTGATATATTATTATGCTAGATTTTGGAGCTAAGCTGTCATGAACGAATTGTCTATTACATCGATTTATGACAGCTTTTATGGCTTGGGCTGTTGTGTATGTAGAATGAAAATCCGTTGCATTAACAACCTGGTGCATCGAGGAGAACATAAAGGAATTAATTGAGGTGAGGATATGATCCGGGAGAGTTTTGATTTCAGTAAGGAATATGGTATTGTACTGGAAGGCGGCGGAGCCAAGGGGGCTTACCAGATCGGAGTCTGGAAGGCTTTAATGGAGTATGGTGTGAAAATAAAAGCTGTTGCGGGGGTATCCGTAGGTGCACTCAATGGTGCCCTTATGTGCATGGGGGATTATGAAAAGGCAGTAAACCTTTGGAAAAACATCAGCTATTCAAGCATTATGAATGTTGATGATACTGAGATGGACAAGCTGATGAATCGAAAATTCATGGATATCAATATACAGGCGGTCCGTTCGGAAAGCAGAAAATTTCTGGTGGGCGGAGGCTTTGACGTTACACCTCTGCGCCAATTGCTGGAGGAAAATGTGGATGAACAGAAGATCAGGGAGTCTGACATCGATTTTATCATGGGAACCTTTAATGTCAGTAATCTGAAGGAAGTGACTATTTCAGCCAAGGAGGCAGAAGACGGGTATCTGAAGGACTATCTGATGGCAAGTGCGAACTTCCCTTTATTTAAAAGCGAAAAGCTTCTTGGAAAAACCTATCTGGATGGAGGTATTACCAATAACGTTCCCATCGACATCCTGATGAAACGCGGGTATAAGAATATCATCGTAATCCGGATCTATGGCATTGGTATGGAGAAGAAGGTGAAAATTCCTGAGGATGTTAATCTGATTACCATAGCGCCGAAGTTGCATCTGTGCAATGTATTGGAATTTAATAAGAAGAAAGCAGTCCGCAACATCACATTGGGTTATTATGATGGGGTTAGGCTTCTTAAACCATTGGCCGGTAATGATTATTATATCGATGCCTCCAGAACCGAAAAGGATTACCTGAATTCCCTCCTCAGTCTGAGTGAGGATCAGATTGAGAATCTGATCATGTCGAAAAGACCAGATCAAAATTATGGCGGTTCGCTGTTACGTAAACTATTGGAAGAGACATACCCGCACATGGCAGCTCTTCTGAAACTAGAGAAGAACTGGCGATATGGTGATTTATATTATGCTCTGTTAGAATACTGTGCAAAAAAACTGCATATTCCAAAATATAAAATTTATACGGAAAAGGAATTCTGCCAGCTTTTGTATGACCGTGTCATAGAGGAGATGAAGGAAGAAGAAAAGCCCGATGATATCTCGCTAATTGTATTATTGATGATCCGTAATTTTTTAACTTGACATTTTGGCAAAATAAGAATAATGTATAAATACACATATAATAAGCATAAATATAAATTGTGCACTTATAACATTTAACAGATACCGTAATCAATACGGTAGAATGGAGGCCATATGAATCTGAAGGGACGCAGTTTTTTAACATTAAAGGATTATTCTCCGGATGAGATAGAATACTTACTTGATCTTGCAGCGGATCTGAAAAGAAAGAAGAAGCAAGGCATCACTGGAACCAGCCTGAAAGGCAAGAATATAGCATTAATATTTGAGAAACCCTCTACCAGAACACGTTGTGCATTTACCATCGGCTGTATCGATGAGGGAGGACATCCGGAATATCTGGGTAAGAATGATATCCAGCTAGGACACAAGGAAAGTGTGGAGGATACTGCACGAGTACTGGGCAGAATGTTTGACGGAATTGAGTTTCGCGGCTTTCAGCAGGAAACTGTGGAAAAATTAGCTCAGTATAGCGGTGTTCCGGTGTGGAACGGATTGACAGACCTGGATCACCCGACTCAAATTCTTGCAGACTTCTTGACTTTAAAAGAGCAGTTTGGTAAGCTTAAAGGACTGAAACTTGTTTATGCCGGAGACGGACGTAATAATATGGCTAATAGTCTGATGATCGGTTCTTCCAAGATGGGAATTGATTTCACCATTCTTGCGCCGAAATCCTTATGGCCGGAACAGGGTTTAGTAGACCTTTGCGCGGAGTATGCGAAAGCTTCAGGAAGCAAGATCATGCTGTCTGACCAGCTTGATGCAGTAGAAGGAGCAGATGCGGTATATACCGATGTATGGTGCTCCATGGGTGAGGAGGATAAGGCGGCAGAGCGCATTGCTTTACTTAAGCCATATCAGGTGAATGATGCTTTACTTGCCCGTACCAAGAAAAGTAATACCATCTTCCTGCATTGTCTGCCGGCAGTAAAGGGGAAAGAGGTTACCGAAGAAGTATTTGAACGTTTTGCAGATGTTGTATTTGATGAAGCCGAAAATCGTATGCATACCATTAAGGCAGTTATGGTTGCGACTTTAGGCAACTAACAAAACCAATCCGTTTCGTACTCTCCGTTGGAAGCCATGGTGTGTCATTTTCGTTGGTGTTGCTTATGTATACTGGCAGAATGGAGATTAATATGAACGGTTGGAATAAGTTATTAAAGAAATTATCCATAAAACGTGTTTCAATCAATATCATTGCCGCAATTGTTTTACTCATCTCTATGGTAATCCTATATCTAAGACCGAATAACCAATTTGCTATCATCATGGCCTGCGCCGCGGGTGGTTTGATGAATATGATGTTCGGCTTCCATGTGATGAAGGATCCCAAGAAAAAATCAACAGGTATGGCTTATGTTCTCTTTGGACTGATTATCGTAGGTCTGGGATTTTACATAGTTCAGTATATCAGGAAGTAAAGGAGTGAGTGGCGATGTATCAGGATAAAGTTGTTCTATGTGCGAGCAGTTCCTATGAGAAGAAGTTCTGGCTGAATGATGATTTCAAGATGCTGCCGGAACAGATTAAACAGGAACTGAAAATAATGTGCGTATTATTTACGGAAGATATCGGTGGTGTATTGTCTTTAGAGTATGAGGAGGAAGGCATACTCATTTTCAAGGTAGATTCGGATGAGGGCGATTACTATTATGACGAAATCGGCAGCATCTTAAAAATAAAGCAGTTGCAGAGGGAGAAAGTGGAGCTTCTGGAGGCCCTGGAAATGTATTATAAGGTATTTTTCCTGGGAGAAGATGCATCAGAACTCTTATAAGGATATAGTGATAAGTGATATTCTGCACACTGGTAAGGAGGCAATTTTATGTTATTGGTTATTGACGTAGGTAATACAAATATTACAGTAGGTGTTTTTGACGACATTAATTTAAAGACGACATTTCGTCTGACAACAAGCACGAATAGAACTTCGGACGAATTTGGCTTATTGTTCTGTGATCTGCTGAAGGCGAAAAATATAGGCATACATGATATTACTTCGGTAATTATCGCATCGGTTGTACCGAAAATTATGCATTCTCTTGCATCCGGTATTATCAAATACCTTTCCATTACACCGTTAATTGTTGGTGCTGGAACCAGGACGGGAATTAAAATTCAGGTGCCGAATCCGAAGGATGTAGGTGCTGACAGGATCGTAGATGCGGTTGCTGCTTATGAAATCTATGGAGGCCCGGTACTGGTAATTGATTTCGGAACAGCCATTACTTATGACCTGATTTCTGCAGAGGGTGCATTTATGGCAGCGGTAACCAGCCCGGGACTTCGTATTGCGGCTAATGCCTTATGGGCGGATACCGCGAAGCTTCCGGAAATAGAAATTGCTATGCCGGATACGATTCTGGCGAAGGACACCGTAACCAGCATGCAGGCAGGCCTTGTCTTCGGGTGCATCGGGCAGACGGAATATATCGTCAAGAGGATGCTGAAGGAAGCAGAAATAGAGCAGTGTAAGATCATTGCTACCGGCGGACTGGGTAAAATCATTGCTGATGCGACGGACGTTATTGAAGTATATGACCCGAATCTTACCCTGAAGGGATTGAAAATAATCAATGATAAGAATAAAAACCGTTAAGCGTTAAGCTTAACAGGTTTTTTGGAGAGAAGAAAGAATGAGCTTTTACATTGGTAATGTAAAATTAGAAGGAAATTTATTTTTAGGACCCATGGCAGGAGTAACCGACCTGCCATTTCGTTTGCTGTGCAAAGAAAAAGGGGCTGACCTTGTTTATACAGAGATGATCAGCGCAAAAGGAATTCAATACAATAATAAGAATACGGAAAGCCTGTTGCAGATCCATGACAAGGAGCGGCCGGCAGCACTTCAGCTGTTTGGCGCGGATCCGACCATCCTTAGTGAAACTGCGAAACGATTGGAGCATCGCAATTTTGATATCCTGGATATTAATATGGGTTGCCCCGTTCCTAAGGTTGTAAATAACGGAGAAGGCTCTGCCCTGATGAAGAATCCGAAGCTGATCGGTGAGATCGTAAAAAAGATATCCTCTGCAATCAGTAAGCCGGTTACAGTAAAAATCAGAAAGGGCTTTCAGGAAGACTGTGTCAATGCCGTTGAGGTGGCAAAGATAGCAGAGGAAAATGGAGCGGCAGCAGTCGCAGTACATGCAAGAACAAGAGAGCAATTTTACAGCGGACAAGCAGATTGGGAAATCATCCGCGCGGTGAAAGAGGCTGTATCAGTGCCGGTCATCGGCAGCGGCGATGTCTTTACGCCGGAGGATGCGAAGCAGATGCTTCTTCAGACCGGCTGTGATGCGATTATGCTGGCCAGAGGAACCAGAGGCAATCCGTGGATCTTTGAGCAGCTGAAAGCATATCTTGATAATGGAACATTCATTCCAAAGCCGACATTAGAAGAGGTCAAGGACATGATCCTTCGCCACGCGATACTTTCGGTGGAATACAAGGGCGAATTCATCGGTATCCGCGAGATGCGTAAACATGTTGCCTGGTATACCACCGGTTTCCATGGGTCTGCAAAATTAAGAAACCGGGTAAATGAAATTGAGAACATGGAGGATCTGAAAAGGCTTCTGGAAGAGTACAAGAATTGATAGGGATACGTAATTATTGACAGGATGGAGATACTGTCGAATTATGATGGTAATAGAAATCGTAATAAATAACTAAAACAAAAGAGTAAAAATGGAATATCTTATAAGATGTTCACAAAAATTAATTTTACCATAAAAAATTGTTGATTTTTTCTGAAATTAAGTTATAGTATATTTACAAGAAAGACAGATGTATGCCATACAAGAACATGATGGAGGAATTGAAATGGGTAAATTAAGAGTAGGTATTCTTGGCGGAACCGGAATGGTTGGACAGCGCTTTATCTCCTTACTGGAAAACCATCCTTGGTTTGAAGTAGTGACTGTAGCAGCAAGTCCTAGAAGCGCAGGAAAAACATACGAAGAAGCAGTTGGTGACCGTTGGAAGATGGCAACCCCTATGCCAGAGAGCGTTAGGAAATTAATCGTAAAGAACGTTAATGATGTTGCAGAAGTTAGCGCTGACGTTGATTTTGTATTTAGCGCCGTAGATATGACGAAGGATGAAATTAAGGCGATTGAAGAGGCTTATGCTAAGGCAGAAACTCCCGTCGTTTCCAATAATAGTGCTCATAGATGGACTCCTGATGTTCCTATGGTAGTACCTGAATTAAATCCGGAGCATTTAGAGGTAATTGCAGACCAGAAAAAGCGCCTTGGAACCAAGAGGGGCTTTATCGTAGTAAAACCAAACTGCTCCATCCAGAGCTATACACCCGCACTTCATGCGCTCAGACAATACGGAATTAAGCTTGTTGTTGCAACCACCTACCAGGCGATTTCCGGTGCCGGCAAGAACTTTGAAGACTGGCCGGAGATGGTAGATAACGTAATTCCTTACATTGGCGGAGAAGAAGAGAAGAGTGAACAGGAACCGTTAAGAATCTGGGGTAAGGTTGAGGATGGCAAGATCGTTAAGGCAGAAGGCCCGGTCATTACAACACAGTGTATCCGTGTACCCGTAACTGACGGACATACCGCAGCTGTTTTTGTTAACTTTGAGAAGAAACCTACCAAGGAAGAAATTCTTAAGGCGTGGGCAGATTTCAAGGGAGTTCCTCAGGAGCTTGAATTACCAAGCGCTCCGAAGCAGTTCATCAAATATTTTGAAGAGGATAACCGTCCTCAGGCTAAGCTTGACCGTGATTATGAGAATGGCATGGGCGTATGCTTCGGCAGATTACGTGAAGACAGAGTATTTGACTACAAATTCGTGGGCTTATCCCATAATACCGTTCGTGGTGCAGCAGGCGGTGCCGTATTGACTGCAGAGCTGTTAAAAGCACAGGGTTATATCACAGCAAAATAAGCTGATATTACTAAGCTGATCATATTCTTACAGTAAAAAGCTCCGGAGAAATCATTGATTTCACAGGAGCTTTTTTATTATTTCTCTAAATTTTTAAATAAATATCTGATAAAATCAATCGTGTTATCTTGATGAGGATAATTCGGAATGATTCCCAGAACATAAGGTTCCGAATTATAGGTTACACCATTAAATAAATCCGTGTCCGCTAGATAAATACCATAAGCATTTTTCTGCGAATCCTCTTCGGTACCTGAAATATAGAAGTAATTCGTCAGCTCGCTATATACGTCCGTCGGCAGTTCATCGGATAACTTCGCAAAGTAGCTGTAATAAGCATATTCCTTAAAAGTGGATTCAGGAGCTATAATAACATCCACTTCAGCGGCGGCCATATATGTCGTCAGAACCTGCTGCATACTTGACATACTGTCGTTGGTTATATAAAAGGTATCATTCAGTTCAACGGAATTTCTCTTTGGATCCAGCTGCAGATAATCAGAAAACTCAGTTGCATAATTTTGTAACTTCGTCTGATCTACGGCAGAATTAACGATTGCGGCATAAAAGGAAGGCTTGATATCCGGCGTTCTGATCTGATGTATGAAATACAGGATCAGAGCGATAACAGCTATAGCAACGATTGCATGTATTCTATAATATTCATATAGGTAGGTGAGCTTATCCTTAAATGGCATATCCTTCAGCTTTTCTTTTTCCGTCTGTTTCTTACGGGGTTGGTAAATGGCAGCTTGCTCATCCAGCTTAGTCTGTTTTGGCATATAAAAACCTCACTTTTGTTTTCTGATTTCAAAGATTTATTTTTATAAATGCATTGCATATTTATAATTATCTTATTCGAATATTCATGTTTATGCATATGCTATTTTTGTAATTGACTAAGTATTAGTTTAGCACAATCATTTCTAGAAAAAAAGAAATTAATTATAAAATATATCTTAAAAATGTTAATACGTATTGTTTTTAACCGCATAAAAAAACTGCTTTTCTTTCGTCAGTGTTACAAATGACTGAAAGGAAGCAGCTTTTCTTACTAATATTAATGCATTTTAAGATTAGCGATTAGCGTGCCAAAAGCATCCTGTGAGCAAACCGGATACTATATACAATATCTGATACTTGTTAAGTTAAATATATGGTATCCGATTTGTTAACTAGATACTTTCGATACTCTAATCATATTAATAATAGGAAGAACCGAATAAACTATTAAAAATGCCCTGGAGGTCAATGCCCAGCTTATTGGAAAGGTCTGTGAGGTAGCCCTCCAAATCGATTGTCGCTGCATAGCTTTCCGTCTGATTGATATCATAAACTTCTGCATCCGCCGGTGGAGATACAGGCTGATAATCCTTCAGATATTCCATTTTGCTATCTACGGTAACCAAAGGGTCAGCACCTAACTGGAATACCAGCTTGCTGGTCTGTATCTCATTCTCTACATTATAGTCCAGGGTTACCTGCATGCCCATCAGCTCAAGAGAGGAGATGATAATGCTGCCGTATTGGTAAGTAACGTTGTTCTTTTTCTCAGTTCTTACGTCCGTATAGGAAAGATCAAGGCTAAAGCCTGAGGTGTATTCATTGGTTCCATTGATTGCTATGGTAGCTTTGCCGTCATAAGCTCCATTATCTTCCGTCTGATTACCATTAATCTCAAAAATGGTAGCTCCGGTCTCATCCTTTGCATAAGCCATATATTCATCGTGGCCATTATCGGTTAAAATGGTATAACCAAAGCCGGTACTGGAGGTCGGAGTACTGATTTCACGGCCGATGATGTTACCCTTGCTATCTACATACACCGTCATCACGAAGCTTGTATCAGTTTGGGATGTCTCAGAAGCTTTTACTTCTGCTAATGCTTCATCGATATTTGCTTTGTAATCATCCACTGTCATATTTAACATAGGCAGTAAATCTATGATATATTGATCTTCCTTAGCTGTCTCTAAGATTTCTACAGCCATGTTATTTAGGTCCTTTTCCGTTATTGTTACTGCAAGCTCAGTACAATCCTTTGTTATAGTGCCTACGGTTATGGCGGAGGTTTTTTCCATAGTAACCTGATTAATATTATCTATAACAATGTTACTATAATTCTTTAATAAATCTGCAGTACGTTCTTTTGTTAATAAGTTCAATGATGCCTTATCAGTACTTCCGGAGCTTTCATTACTGAGGCTCAGATAAGCATCGCTAAGCTCAGGAAAACGGACTAATATCTTCTCAGCGGCAGTATCAAAGAATAGTTCCGATGAAATTACTTTAACCTGATTCAGTGACAATTCAAAAGTCTCATTAATGAAAGAGCCATCCGTTCCAACCAGAGTATCAAAGCCGATGTTATCAAGCGGAATTCCGATTTGTGCTTCAAGATCGGTAAAACTGACGCCGAGTGAGGTCTGCAGGAGAGAATCCAAAGCTTCTTTATTCACTGTTACATTGGAGGATAGATCATATGCTATTGTATTCTTGGGCTTCTGTGAAATATAGTCCATGTATGGAGTAATTGCATCGACGCCTTCACTCACGGTCTTCCCCTCAACAAAAGCATAGTATTCGGCAGGACTCTTTGTAGCCTTGGCATATGTATTCATCAACGTATCCTTGAAAGCGTATGCTGTTCCGGCTCCAACACCGAGCAGCAGGAGAATAACGATTACAGCAACCAGAATACCATGGGATTTCTTCTTGGGTGTCTGCGGGAAACCGCCCGTAGGATAACCCGGATTAGAATAGATCGGTTGATTATATTGTTGTTGGTTATATTGTTGTTGATCAACCTGCTGATCAAATTGCTGCTGATCATACTGCTGCTGATCATACTGCTGCTGGCCGGCTTGCTGCTGGCTAGACGGATTGTCTGGTTGTTGATCAGCCTGCTTTAGGTAATTCTGATATGCTTGATGCTGATCAATCGTATTCTCCGTAATATTGGCTTCCCAGTAAGTATTTTCATTATTACTCTGCTGGCCGTTTCCTTGAGGTAGATTATTCTCAGGATTACTTGATTGTAAATCTTGCTTGTTGTTATCTTCCATGCAATGTCCCCCTATTATAAAATACATGAATCGTGAATATATAAAAACACTTTTTTATTAAAATGCTTACCTTAAGGTAAGCTTATTAATCATATTTCAGGATTTAACTGCTTAAATTTTGCTAATAATTATGGTTGGTAAGACGTATTTGTTTCGTAGTTCTTATTAAAAAATAAGAATATTTATACAGCTAAACACGCCATAATTCTGGCCTTCAGCAGGCGTTCCAACCTGATGGTAAATATGCTTACTTCCTTTAAATGGTCTACTTCCCGGCGGCTTACTATTTTTCCTAAACCTAGTATATTGAAAAAATGTGCGTTTGTCAATCTAATGTACTATTATGCACAATAAAATACATGAATCATGACATTATTTTCTGTTATTTTTAATGAACTATTTTTAATTGAAATGAAGGATGAGGTATAATATAATAGTTTAATGGGAGTACAAATAGTTTTAAGGAGGAAATAAAATGCAATACGGATTTTTTGACGACGCGAAAAAAGAATATGTAATTACTACACCGACAACCCCATACCCTTGGATTAATTATTTAGGCTCACAGGAGTATTTTTCATTAATTTCTAATACTGCCGGTGGTTACAGCTTTTATAAGGATGCCAAGTTAAGGAGAATTACCCGTTACAGATATAATAATGTACCTTTGGATCTTGGCGGCGGCCGTTATTATTACATTAATGATGAAGGTGATGTATGGTCACCGGGATGGGCGCCGGTTAAGAAGGAACTTGACAGCTACGAATGTAGACACGGAATGGGATATACGAAGATCAAAGGCGCTCGGGGAGGCGTTGAGACCGAAGTAACCTATTTTGTTCCGTTAAATACGAACGCAGAAATTCATAAGGTAATCGTTAAGAATACATCAAATAAACCGAAGAAAGTCAAGCTTTTCTCCTTCATTGAATGGTGCTTATGGAATGCTCAGGATGATATGACCAACTTCCAGAGAAATTACAGCACAGGTGAAGTCGAGGTTAAGGGTTCTGTTATTTACCACAAGACAGAATATAAGGAAAGACGTAATCATTATGCATTCTTCTCCGTAAATGCTCCTATCGCCGGATTTGACTCCGATAGAGAAAGCTTTATGGGAACCTACAACGGTTTTAGTGATCCGCAGGCAGTATTTGCAGGCAAATCCAATAACTCTGTTGCTGACGGTTGGCATCCGATAGCTTCCCATTGCCTGGAAGTTAACCTGACACCCGGAGAAGTTAAGGAATATGTATTCTTATTAGGTTATGTAGAGAATGCTTTCGAAGAGAAATGGGAAAGCAAGAATATAATTAATAAGAAGAAAGCAGAAGAGATGATTGCTGCCTTCTCCACAACAGAAGCAGTAGATAAGGCATTTGCAGAGCTTGGTGCATATTGGGACAAGCTGCTGTCGAAATATACAGTTAAATCCGCTGATGATAAGTTGAACCGTATGGTTAACATCTGGAACCAGTATCAGTGTATGGTTACCTTTAACTTATCCAGAAGCGCTTCCTATTTTGAATCCGGTATCGGAAGAGGTATGGGCTTTAGAGATTCCAACCAGGATCTACTCGGCTTCGTTCACCAGATTCCGGACCGTGCAAGAGAGAGAATTATCGATCTCGCATCCACGCAATTAGAAGATGGCGGTGCATATCATCAGTATCAGCCGCTTACCAAGAAAGGTAATGACGAGATCGGCGGTAACTTCAACGATGACCCGCTCTGGTTAGTACTTGCTGTAACTTCCTATATTAAAGAGACGGGTGATTACTCGATCTTAGATGTAATGACTCCATTTGATAACGATGAGTCCAAGAGTACTCCTCTTGCAGACCATTTAAAACGTTCCATGGATCATGTCATCAATAATATTGGACCTCACGGACTTCCATTGATCGGACGTGCCGACTGGAATGACTGTCTGAACTTAAACTGTTTCTCTACTGAGCCCGGTGAGTCCTTCCAGACATCCACCAGCAAGGATGGTCGTGTTGCTGAGTCCGTTATGATTGCTGGTATGTTCTGCTACATCGGCGAAGAGTATGCAAAACTTATGGATAAGGTTGGCAATTCAGCAGAAGCTGGCCGTATCGGTGAGGAAATCGTTAAGATGCGTGAAGTCATCATGAAGGATGGCTGGGATGGTGCCTGGTTCGTTCGTGCTTACGATGATTTCGGAAGAAAGGTCGGAAGCGATGAGAATGAAGAAGGCAAGATCTTTATTGAATCCCAGGGTCTCTGCGTCATGGGTAACTGTGGAACCGAAGACGGTAAAGCAATCCAGGCACTGGATGAAGTTGAGAAACGTCTTGGAACCAAGTATGGTTTAGTACTTCAGAACCCCGCATTTACAAAATATTATGTAGAATACGGCGAAATCTCCACCTATCCAGCTGGTTATAAAGAGAATGCCGGTATCTTCTGCCATAACAACGCTTGGATTATGGTAGCAGAAGCTCAGGTAGGCAGAGGAGATAAAGCCTTTGATTACTATACAAGAATTGCACCTGCTTACACAGAGGAATATTCTGAGATCCACCGCCTTGAGCCATATGTATACTCACAGATGGTAGCCGGTAAGGATGCAAAACGCCACGGTGAAGCTAAGAACTCCTGGTTAACAGGTACGGCTTCCTGGAACTTCGTAGCAATCTCCCAGTCCATTCTCGGTATCAAACCAGAGTATGACGGACTTCAGGTAGATCCTTCTATTCCGAAGGCTTGGGATGGTTACAGCGTAACGCGTGAGTTCAGAGGTGATACCTATAAGATCACCCTCAAGAACCCGAACCATGTATCCACGGGTGTTGCAAGGATGATCGTAGATGGTAAAGAAGTAGCAGGCAACATCATTCCTCTGGCCGGTGACAAGAAGGTTCATGAGGTTGTAGTTGTATTAGGATAAGATAGCTTTCGAAATAATGAATGAATGATAAATAGAATAATCTGATACATGATTGTTTGGGCTAACCTTTGGGTTAGCCCAATTTTCATGATTTTTATATTTTGAATTTCTACAATACTTGAATGCAAATAAGTGTAAAATAATCATGATTTCGTGTGTTAAAAAATGTAAAATCAACGTTCATACAGAAAAAATTGACGTTCATGTTTTCAGATATTGTTTCGGAGTATGGTATAAAAATACTGATTTCTACAAAATATTATATATTGAGATGTAAGAAATATCCACAAAGTATTTTTAACATAATAACAGTTAAGGAACAGCAAATGATAAAAAGTATTATTGCATCAAACAACATGATATTACGGACTGTGGAACCGCGTGTCTGGCAACCATCTCAAAGCAATACGGTTTTCATACAACAATAACGAAAATCCGGGAAATTGCTGGAACAGATAAACAGGGTACCAATGCCTATGGGGTAATCAAGGCGGCGGAACAATTAGGTTTCTCTGCAAAGGGAGTGAAAGGAGATAAACAAGCCTTCTTCTCAGAATTTCCTTTACCCTGTATCGCTCATGTAATAGTGGATGGATCTTTGCTACATTATGTTGTAATCCACAAGATAACCAAGAAGCAAGTGATTATAGCTGACCCAGCAAAAGGTATTCTAAAGCTGACGACCGAAGAATTCTTTGGTGAAAAAGCGGAAGAAGGAAAGCCTGCACCATATCTTTGGAGTGGAGTTCTTATCCTGATGGTACCAGATCAAAGCTTTGAAAAAGGTGATGAGACGCAGGGAATATTTCAAAGGTTTTTTCATCTACTTTTGCCACAGAAGAGATTACTTCTACATGTATTTATTGCATCCCTATTAATCACAGTTCTAGGTATAGTGGGATCATTTTATTACAAGATACTAATCGATGACATTTTATCTGCCGGACTTTTAAAGACATTACATATTCTATCTATCGGTATAATATTATTAAATCTTTTTAAAGTTCTGTTAACCGCATTTCGATCCCATCTCCTTTTATATCTGAGTCAGAAGCTGGATATTGCATTGTTATTGGGATATTACAGGCATGTATTAAAGCTGCCAATGAATTTCTTCGGAACTCGTAAGGTCGGTGAAATTATCTCAAGATTTAATGATGCTTCAAAAGTAAGGGATGCTATATCTGGTGCTACACTTACATTTATGATTGATACAATCATGGTGATAGCTGGAGGTATCATCTTATATTTACAAAATGGATATATGTTTGGTATCACTCTTGTGGTTGTTATTATACATTTTATGATTGTACTATTCTTTAATAAATGGGATAAGAAATTAAAATCAAGTTCTTATGGAAAATAATGCCCAGTTAACCTCTTATATGGTAGAATCATTGAACGGTATTCAAACAGTTAAGGCATATAATGCAGAGCGAAAAGTCAATCTGGAGACAGAAATTAGATTTATTAAATTACTTCGAAGTGTATTCAAGTTAAGTTGGGTAAGTAATCTAAATGGCTCTTTAGTTGGTTCCGTAGAGCTTACGGGTGGAATTGTTATTCTTTGGGTTGGAGCTTATTATGTTATTAAAGGTAAGATGTCCATTGGACAGCTTATAACTTATAATTCATTATTGGCATATTTTCTAGATCCAGTTAAGAATTTGATAAATCTTCAACCACAGATGCAAACCGCTATAGTTGCAGCTGATCGGTTAGGTGAAATCCTTGATTTAGAGCCGGAGAGAGTAGGGACAGAGGATAAGAAGCTAAAGCCTGAGCATCTGCAAGGAAATATCTGGTTCAATAATGTAACCTTCCGCTATGGGACAAGACGAACGGTTCTTGAACATATTACAATGCATATCAAACAAGGAGATCGAATTGCCTTGGTAGGGGAGAGCGGTTCCGGCAAGACAACTTTGGTAAAGCTATTGCTTAATTTATATAGCCCGGAGGAAGGTGATATCTTGATAAATAACAATAATATCAAAGACATTAACTTAGAGAGTCTTAGAGATAAAATAGCCTATATACCTCAGGAAACATTCTTGTTCAGTGGCAGCATAATGGATAATCTTACATTAGGACTCGACGAAGTAACTCCGGAGGAAGTGATTGAAGCATCCAAGAAGGCTCAGGCCCATGATTTTATCAATGAAATGCCCTTGAGGTATGAGACAAGACTAGAGGAAAATGGTACAAATTTATCGGGTGGGCAAAGACAGAGATTGGCCATTACGAGGGCGATACTGAAAAAGCCTGATATATTAATCCTAGATGAAGCTACTAGTAACCTCAACTCAATTACAGAAAGAGCGATTGAGGATACTATTGATGAGTACAGCAAGGAGATGACTACTATAATAATTGCTCATAGGTTAAGTACTATTAAGAGATGTAATATGATTTTTGTGTTAGGGAAAGGAAAGATTATTGATGCATCGTGAAACCACATGGTCTGCTTGTCAACCCTTGTGCCTGTCTCATCAAAGTGGTTCCGTCTGGAAGCTATTACTGCCTGACGTATGTTTTCCACGGTACTGGTTAGTTTATCGGCGCAACTCCTGACCATGTTGTGTATGGTTCCCGTACTGATTGGAATCCCGAATACGGAGCTAAGGATATCATGGGTACGGTTTACACCAACCATGCCGACAGTGTTTAAGGATACGGTAAGAGCTTCGAGATTATCTCCATACTGCATGGTAGAAGTTATATTTGCCGGAAATGCTCCATTTATAATTTCACCATTTTCTCTCATACACCGAAATGAAAGGGAACGATGTTGGATAACCTTTGTATTTACTACGATATCTACCTCGTATCTTTTCTCGGCGATACCGCAGGAAACACATTTTCCGGCATTATCGCAGCCTTTACGATAGCAATATCAATGCTCTATTATTGAGTAAGTCAGAAGCAAAGCTGCAAGATGATATAAACCGATTTTATAAAGAAAACAAAGCGCTTGTGCAACAAGAAGTTCAAAGTAAATTGACGAATGAATTTATAAAAAAATGCTATAGTTTAATAATAATGAATGAGCAAAATGATTATTATGAGGCGTATAAGGAATATCTTCAAGTGGAGGATAAAGTTGAAAAAATTAAATATCAAAGGGGATTAGTTGACAAAACAGCGCTAGATGTTTCTGAAGTAAATCTTCAGAGAAATACACTTGATATGGGAAAAAATAACATATCATTTACTTCGACGTTTTCATATATTAAAAGCGAAACAAACATAAATGATAATACCAGGATTATTTTGCCGATTTCAATTGAGCTGAAAGAATATAATCTGGAGCAATTAATTATTCAATTTGAAAAAAGTAATTCAAGCCTGGTACAATACTTACATTTGAAGAAATGTTATGAGAATTATTTATACTCGAATTATGGTTCATATACACTGTATAAGCAAATTGAATTGAAAATTAAGGACTATCAGTTACAGTACGACGAATTAGACCATAATATTAGGTCGTATGTTTCAGATGCAATCCTGGCGTATCAATGTGCCCTTCAGAATATGTCTTTAGCAGAAAAGAAATTACAGATAGCAGATAATAATTACAATATCGTATTGGTAAAGAAAGATCATAAGAAAGCTACCGAATTAGATGTCAAGAAAGCAAAATATGAGTTGGAAGCAGCCCAGGTATCCTATTATCAAAGCATCTATGATATCAAAATCTGGCAGGATATATTAGACAATCATATCTATGGGGCTACGCCTTAAAGATTATGAGTAAGCTGAATAATGACAGACAGATTAGGCTTGTCTAAAAACATCTATTATTTGCAGTTACCTCTGAGTATGCTCAAATAATATATCATGATTACTAAAAGTAAATTAAGTTTTAGACATTCGTCGTTTGACATATGCCAGATGATGGATGATAATAGAAAAGTAACATAGTTCAAATATTATGACAGACTTTGGTTATTATAACATTATTATAACTTCGTTTACAGGTAACGATTATGAAGTGTGAAAAGAATTTTGAAAGACCCAATAATTCAGGTACTATTTGAGATGCCGCTTTCCGGCATCATGACTTTAAGTGTGAAATACAAAAAGCTTAAGAAAAGGATTATCGATATATGAAAAAAATACTCAATTTTTTATCTCTGCTTATTCCGTTAGCGGTTGCGCTTGCATCACTTTTTGCTGCGTCCTTCATGGCAGTGATGGTATATTATCAAATCTACTTTTCCTCTGGTATTTTAATAGGGTCTGTATTTAGGAATAAGAATATAACCTTAGCTAAACTGATGCATAATATGCCGTTTTTACCTGATTCATTCGTATCAACGCTGACTTTTTCAATGCCGCTGATATGGGT
Source organism: Mobilitalea sp. (assembly GCA_035564175.1). Taxonomy (GTDB): domain Bacteria; phylum Bacillota; class Clostridia; order Lachnospirales; family Lachnospiraceae; genus Mobilitalea. Next base: position 8,467 of record DATMUM010000048.1, on the reverse strand, counting down.
AGTCATCTTCGCTTTATGGTACTGGCAGCTGACGAGGAATGAGAAAGTTGAGCCGGTGAAAGTATTTACGTTTAAGAATATCATTATCCTGGCTTTACTCAGCCTGGGATACCAGCTGGCAACCACCGGCTTAGTGGAGCTTATATTACCGTATTTTGATAAGCTTTCCGAGGAATACAGTAAGATAATGGAGCAGCTGGAATATGCCAGTCCATGGTTAACCTTATTCAGTACAGTTATCCTGGCACCGATATCGGAGGAGCTGATCTTTCGCGGTGTCGTATTCAAAATGGCTTCCCGCTTTACCTCTTTTACTGTGGCGAATATTACCCAGGCGCTGTTCTTCGGTTTATTCCACATGAATATCGTACAAGGATTATACGCTTTTGCCGGAGGGCTTGCGATGGGTTATGTAGCTTATAAATACAGGACAATTATCGCATCTATCATTTTCCATCTGTTCTTCAATGGAATTAGTTATATTTTGGTTGCACCGCCCAACAACATGGTAATGGTTATTTATACAATAATAGGTATTTTATTATCAGCAATTGCCTTACTGCAGATACGTAAGGTGGGTAACAGGCAGAAGGTTTATATTCCAGAACTTGACCAGACGGCTGATTGGAAAAAATGACATAATGATGTATCTATGATACGAAGGATTTCTGGAGGTAGGAATGAAACATTTTTTACGATTTTTAACGGCAGTATTACCTTTATTGACAGCAATTTTAATTCAATATATTGTGATTAATTGCCTCATATTTTTTACTTCCGGAGAGTTATCAGATCAGGTTTTCTATCTGTACTCTGCATTGGCGATTCTTGTATGCGGTATCGTATTTTTCTTCTGGTATCGTAAGGAGTCAGAAGGTGAGCCACGGGGAAGCTTTAAAAATCTGGCTAAACCGAAAAACCTTATCTATTTAGCAATACTCGGTATCAGCAGTCAATTCTTCTTTAGCGGAATACTGAGTCTGCTTACACCCTTTTTTATCAAAATATTTACTCAATATGCTGACGTGGTAGAGAATCTTACCTCAGGAAATGAAATCGTCGTTCTTCTTCTGGTGCTATTCGTTGCACCGGTTACTGAGGAACTGATTTTCAGAGGAGTGATCCTTCATATGGCAAACCGTTATATCACGTTTCTGGGAGCTAATATTTTGCAGGCTGTCTTATTCGGAATTTATCATGGGAATATCGTACAGGGGTTTTATGCTTCCTTATTGGGATTTCTTTTGGGAGTGATTTATTATAAGTACAAAACTATTTTCGCATCCATTTTCCTTCATATGGTTATTAACGGAAGTTCATTTTTGACCTATTATTTACCGGACTATACCATATATTATTTCATTGTCATGATTGTGGGAGGTCTCTTATTTGCAGCCATGTTATTGCTTATCCAGCCAACAAGAAGATTTTCTGGTATTACGGTTACGGAAGATGATTTGAGTGATTAAACGGAATATATGCGAGAGAATTACTTGAGTAGGTAACAAGGCTTGGTATAAGCAAGTTTGCCTCAGTTCGCAAGCTCGCTAAGAAGGTACTGCTATCACGGTTTAGGCAGTACCTTTTTTGATGATAGACTTTGGAAGAGCATATTAATTAAATAAAAAGTTTTAAATAATAGCATTATGTTGACATAATAAGGTAAAATATATGAAAAAGCGTCAAAATACTTGTATTAATTTCACTTTTATTGTAATATTATATATTATATTGTAAAATTTGGTAAATAAGAATAAATATACAAAATATTAACAATTATGTATAAATATAAAGCTTGCATTTAACAACTTTGGTGAAGGAGAAGCAAACATGTATCATATTACTTTAGATATTACGAGTAAGATAATCTTTATAGAATTTACGGGAGGTATGAATGTAGATGAAATCAATGCTTATATAAATGATCTGTTAGAAATAATTGATAAATTTAGTAATAAGGAGTTATCTATGCTGGTATTGGCACAACGGATGGATGTAATACCTCAGAATTGTTTGCAAAATTTTATGAAAACAACAGAAATAACATTGACGCGATTTAAAAAGGTTGCTGCTGTCCATTCACGATTTGTCACACAGATGCAGATGAAACGACTGGAGGCAGAAGTATATAATAATATCAATACGGAGACACGGATATTAAGATTTAAATCAAAAAAAGAAGCATTGGATTATCTTCTGTATGATAAAATAGATAATTTCGTACTTTATTGAATATTTCATCTTGCATTTTTATAAAGACTAATATAATATACTAATTACAACTGAATAGTAAATGTATTCATTCATCAGGAGTCATGCTTATTATAAAAGTAACAAATTGGTGATTTCTATAGCACTTTACGTATGTATCGGCTAAAAGAAGGCTACCGGGTATGATGGAATGATGAATTTGAAAACAATCTTAATAAATCCATAGTCTTGACCTTACAAGTAACGGCAGGAACAAAAGGTATTATTGATTCGATTAGAAATAATTTTCTGAACAATATTCGCAGGCCTTCCAAGATTCCGTTCATTGTACGGTTGTCATGGAGAGGCATTTTTTTATGCCGGAAAATCCTATTTCCGATTCATATCGGAAATAGGAATAACTATGAGATTTTATTTGAAGAATATTATTCAGGGGTAGTGTTCTTTCAGGCTTGTTCTGCTGTGAAGCGGCGGAATGTGCTTTCTAGTGTCAAATACTACAAAGTAGCGAGAGACGTGAAGAATTACTTCACAATCAACTAACATTGTCAGAAATGACAGAATGGAGGATTTATGAAAACAACAAACATACGCACCCATAGAATGGTGCAGCTGGCACTTTTTACAGCCATTATCTTTTTATTGGCGTTTACGCCTCTGGGTTATATCAATACCATGGGATTATCGATTACGCTTTTGGGTATTCCTGTAATTGTAGGTGCAATCGTATTTGGTCCCACCTTTGGAGCGATTCTTGGAGGAGTATTCGGTATTACAAGTTTTATAAGATGCTTCGGGTTCGAGGCCTTTGGAATTCAATTATTAGCAATCAATCCGGTAACAACCTTCATTGTATGTATGGTACCACGTATCCTTTTTGGTTGGCTGGCAGGTATTATATTTAAGGCTTTAAAGAAGAATGACAGAATGAAAAGTCTTTCTTATGCTGTGACCAGCTTTGCAAGCTCCTTAATCCATACCATATTATTCATGACATTTCTTATTTTGTTTTTTTACCATACAGAGTTTATACAAACGGTTGCTGCCGGTGTAGGTGCAAAGAATGTATTTGCATTTTTTATAGCTATCGCTGGCCTGAATGGAACTGTTGAAGCGGTAGTTTGCCTCATTTTAGGAACAGCAATTGCAAAGACAATTGATATATATTCAAAAAAATCAGGTTTATAACAATTATAAAAGTGGCAGGCATTGCCGAAGTAAATTCCGCCTCGAAAGAGGTTGGTGTGGAATTTACTCTGGAATTAATTGAAATAGTGATATCCGGAAAAAGCTCACATCAGCTATTGACAGATAGAAAGCAGTATGTTACAATATCTTCGCTGTGAGTATTGCGTGACAATATTTACAAGGTAAAAGAAGAGAATCCATCTCTCACCCATAGCGTAAATAGGATTTACAGTGAACGGGTCAAAGCATATTGAATACAATATTATCTTACATAGAGATAATATGTGATTGAGTTTGCAGGTGGATAATCTTATTATCCACCTTTTTTATGTATAAAAGGCTTAGAACTCACGGTAACTGCAATATGCAGTGTGGCCCAAGTAACTTATTGATTTATAACCTATGGAGGTGCAGTACTATTAGCGATTTAATGATTAATGAACAGATCAGGGACAAAGAAGTTCGCCTGATTGGTGAGGACGGAGAGCAGTTAGGCATTATGCCTACCAAGGATGCAATGAAATTAGCAAAGGATGCGAATCTTGACTTAGTTAAAATTGCTCCGACAGCAAAGCCACCGGTTTGTAAGATAATTGATTATGGCAAGTACAGATACGAATTAGCCAGAAAAGAGAAAGAAGCTAAGAAAAAACAGAAGGTTACCGATGTGAAAGAGATTCGTTTATCGCCAAATATCGATGATAACGATTTACTTACAAAGGCAAACCAAGCGCGTAAGTTTATTACACATGGTGATAAGGTTAAGGTTGCGCTCCGTTTCCGTGGAAGAGAGATGGCTCATACAGCAGCTTCCAAGATCATTTTAGACAATTTCTTTGCTAAGCTCGAAGATATTGCGATCATTGAAAAACCGGCCAAGCTCGAAGGAAGAAATATGATTATGTTCTTATCAGAAAAACGTTAAAATACTAAGATGACAGCATTCGGAAGGTTGCAGATTAAACTGCACCACCAGGCTGTATTAATTATTAAGGAGGAATTAACATGCCCAAGTTAAAAACAAGCAAAGCAGCAGCGAAGCGTTTCAAAGTAACCGGTACCGGAAAATTAAAGAGAATGAAGGCTTACAAGAGCCATATCTTAACAAAGAAATCCGCTAAAAGAAAGAGAAACCTTAGAAAAGCAACTATGACAGATTCAACAAATATCAAGAACATGAAGAAGATCTTACCATATCTTTAAGAGATAGGTGATAAGGAGGAATAGAACATGGCAAGAATCAAAGGCGGATTGAACGCTAAGAAAAGACACAACAGAGTGTTAAAACTGGCTAAAGGCTTCAGAGGTGCCAGATCCAAACAATATAGAGTAGCTAAGCAATCAGTAATGAGAGCTTTAACATCATCTTTTGCAGGCAGAAGAGAGAGAAAGAGACAGTTCAGACAGTTATGGATCGCCAGAATCAATGCAGCTGCTAGAATGAACGGCTTATCCTACAGCAAGCTGATGTATGGCTTAAAGTTATCTAACGTTGAAATCAACAGAAAGATGCTTTCCGACATGGCAATCAACGATGCTCAGGGCTTCACAGCTTTAGCTGAGGTTGCTAAATCCAAGTTAGCATAATGATTAATATAACCCCTACAAACCAAGTGTTACTAACCATAGGGACAGTAAATGAACCAAGGGGTAACCGGTACGGGGAAACAAGAAAAGTAGGCATCCTCTCAAATAATGAGAGGATGCCTACTTTTCATAGTTTTACTATATGTCTGGTCAACACTCGCATAAAGACGGTGAAACAGAGAGCAGGATTGTCTGCAAAATAGATGACCTGTTCTCGTTCTGTAAAAAAGGCAAAAAATGCGCTACGTATGATTATGTACAAAATCTGCTCTTTCGTAGCAGGTTTTATTTTTACTAATTGATTTATATTAGAAACGCTATATTTGGCAACTGTAAAAAATATTGCTAAACACTATTGACTTTCATTTTAGGCAAGTGTAAAATACGAATATAGGCAGTTGCCTAAAAAGGAGATGATATGAATGAGTAATTTTAAAAAACTGCCCGACACGGAATTTGAGATTATGAAGGTGGTATGGGCGAATGAACCGCCTATCACAACCAATATGATCATGGAAGAGTTGGGCAACATGCGTGAATGGAAAGCTCCCACCGTGATTTCCTTAATGCTCCGGTTGGTGGAAAAGGGCTTTTTGAGAACAGAAAAAAACGGCAAGGAACGAACCTATTTCCCGCTGGTGGCCAAAGAGGATTATCTGGAATTTGAAACAGGCAATTTTATGAAGCTTTATCATGAGAACTCATTTTTAAGCCTTGTTAATACCCTCTATGATGGGAAACAGCTTAACAACAGCGATATTGAGGAACTGATGAAATGGGTGAGAGAACGGAGGAACTGATATGCGGGATTATATGACTGCATTGATAGAATGTTCTGTCACCATGTCAGTGCTTGTGCTGGGTTTCATGGCCATTACTCCGTGGCTGTCGAAAAAATATTCCGCAAAATGGCTTTACTACGTTTGGGTAGTGCTTGTGGTAGGCTTAATCATCCCATTCCGGGTCCATCCCGACACAGCATTCATCAGGATGAACGCCGCCCCATCTTATATACAGCAGATCGTATCGGGAAATGCGGGGAATGTTGTTGATCTAACAATTTCAACCAGTACGGCACCTCAAGGGTTGCCAGCAATTTCATGGTATCAAATTGGCATCAGCCTATGGATTGCGGGAGTCTTTGCCTTCATTGTTTACCACGGATTGAAGCATTACCGCTTTATCAAAATGGTAAACCGATGGGGCGAACAGCCTGATGCGCAGATGCTTGACACATTGCAGAGGATTAAAACAGATATGGGAATAATTAAGCCGGTAAAATTGCGGATATGCTCCTGCATCTCAAGTCCAATGATGATCGGTTTTTTAAGTCCTGTAATCTTACTTCCCAGGCCTGACTTCTCAGCGAATGAACTGCCTTATATCCTCAGACACGAATTGGTGCACTTCAAACGTAAGGATTTATGGTACAAAAGTCTGGTACTGCTTGCGACCGCTATTCACTGGTTCAACCCCGTGATTTATCTGATGGCGAAGGCTATAGCGTCACAGTGTGAAGTCTCATGCGATGCGGAAGTAGTGAATGAGACTGACTTGGATACAAGACAAAGGTACAGTGAAACTATCATTGGAGTAATCAAAAATCAATCAAGAATACAAACGGCATTCTCAACAAATTTCTATGGAGGTAAGAAAGGTATGAAGAAAAGAATATTTTCCATTATGGATACAAGTAAAAAGAAAACAGGAGTTGTTATTCTCTGCTTAGTTTTAGCAGGAACTTTGGGGACGGGTGCGGCATTTGCAGCCAATTCACCAGCAGTTCCCGAAACGCAAACGACATATATAGCTTCATCAGGGGATGAACATTCACAAGCTGTCTCAAATACTCCAACGGAGCAGGAATTATTATCCGAATATGGCTCATACGGCATTTCGTTTGATAAAGACGGTAAAATACATTTTAATGGTGAGCTTGTCAGATATTTTTGGGACGGTGCAGATTTAGGAGATAATACAGCGGTTGTCCGTTATGAATATTTGAATGAAGAAGGTACGGTTGACGTGCATACGACCTGGAAATCTATTGACAATGGTGATGGAAGTATTGATCCTTTAGGTGAACTAACCGGGATTGAAAAATACAATCAGACTGAATTTGAACAAAGAAATTTGGCTGATTTGAAGGGAACTTCTGACGCGGTGACATATGCTACTGGTGATGGAAGTGTATCAGAAGGCGAAACATTTGCACAGAAGTTTGCCAAGTATAAGGATTTTGGGATTGAGTACAAAGAGCAACAAGGAAGCGGTAGGGGTAACGTTTATTATAATGGACAATTAGTAAAAACGTTTGTAGACGAAAAAAAAGATGGTGGAGTTTTTTCCTATCAGTCTGTTGACGGTGGTGAAATCAGTGTTCATACAATTTATGACGAAAACGGAAAATTGATAGGAGTTGAAAAGGGGAAAAGCTAAATTCAAATTATCCTAGCTGCCCGGCGATACTAGAGATTATGGCTCCTATACAACAGAAGAATGCTGATTGTTATTTTAGCGTGGAAGCCTATTTTAAAAGGGAGCTTATAGCAGCAAAAAGCTCGCCTGTGTTCCCTTTTTTATGTATGTTTAATAACTTATGTTCTACAAGCGTTATATGGCAAATAGAAATCACAACAAATTAATATAGCTGTGTCAAGGGCAAACTTGCCGAAAGGCAAGGACGCAAAGCTAAGGGTCTAAGGTGCAAACGCATGATGACAGCCTGGCCGCCAAGTTGAATTGCGTACTAAACCTGCCCTTTTGCGGCAGGTTTTTCCTTTATAAATCTGTTTATCCCATAAATATGTGATTTACTCAAGATAAACAGGAGCTGCCCACCAAATAAAAAAACGCAAGTTTGGCGGGTCTATCATCATGCCTGATTGGCAACAATCGTATCCCTCCGGACTTGCAGGTATGGAGGGTATTTTTATGCGCATCCGATATGCTTTAAAATTTGAAAGACCGCTATTAAGTAGCGGCCGGGCGTGATGAAGCGGACAGCTGTGCTTATTCCGCTATAGTCATTGAGTTATGTTTAAGAAGCGTGGTTTTGTCCGGGAATAAGTGCGGCTTCCGACAAGAATCATCAGCACATCAAAACAGGATATGTCAGTTCGTAAACGTTCATTCGGAATTGTTCCGATTGGGCGTTTTTTTGTTGTTCGTAAACGCCAGCTCCGTTGGCTGCAGGTCTCCACCGCCTGTTCTTCATTTTCCTGATTCCAAAAAAATCTTGAAATGGAGGACAAGCATAATGGCTAAGTATAGAAATTGGATTAACTACCAGAAAAAGTACCCTGGTTTAAGCGATGAAATCATAGAGGTGTTGCGAAAATGTAAGGCGTCACATTGCAGCTAGAGAGAACGTCAAAATATTTCTAGCGTTTTAATTGATTTTACAGCAAATTAATTCTAATAATGCACGAAGTTCCAATTAATAATGCACTTTATTTCTATCAATCCATATTCTTTTGTA
>DATMUM010000047.1:0-14523 GCA_035564175.1 Mobilitalea sp. | reverse complement strand
TCCAGCTTCTTGATCGTAGCATCTAAGGTTCTCTGAGATATCTCGGGCAGGTCTCCGCCCCAGGCTTTCTTCGCTGCTTCATAGCCCTTCTTAACTGCTTCAATCATCTCGTCTGCCTTTGAGGTATCCCCGCCGGTCAACGCCTTTGCGAAGGATAACATTCGCTCTGAAGTCTGCTCCACACCCCAGTATCCATCATCAGCGATATCCTTCTGTGCCTGGGCTCTCGTCTCCGGATCAACCTGTACCTTGCCTTCCCTCAGCAAACCATAGATATCGGTGGCATCGTTAAAGGTCTGTCCCTGTTTCATGAGCATCTTCTGTACTAGATCTCGCAGGCTTTGCGTTCGTTTCTCAGACTCAGCAAGTAATCGCTCAATTGTCGCGTTATCTCTTTGATAAATCTTGTTCTTGGTAGTGGTTGTCTCACTCTTTTCATACACCGCAGCAGTATCATCGGTTTCCTTTGCTTTTACTTCCTCCGATGTCTGGCTTTGATTTGACTTTGCTTTGGCTGCAGCCTTAGAATCATAAGTCTGCGCTGCATTGTTAACTCCGTTTACGCTCATATCCATCCTCCTTGATTTGTCGAAGAATTACTTCGCCCTGATATGATGAGGATTTCACCTGATTGGTAAGCTTTCCTCATTCGTTTGAATAGTTCGTTATAAGCCGTCCATGGCTTATATCGGGATTTATCCCCTTAATAGTAAATTATCACTATAATTTATATTTCGGATGGTTCTGGCAAGAAATTAATAGAGAAACCGCGGACATTTCACTTTTATTGTAAAATGTTCGCGGTAATTATTATTGCATAACATCCACTTGTTTTACGATAATCAGCTTATCGCCTTCTTTGACCCTGTCATCCTCCAGATTATTGATATTCATGATGTTATCCACAGTCGTGTAATATTTCTTAGCAATTTTCCACAGATTATCACCCTTCTTAACCACATATCCGATAATGCCGGGCATGGACTGGAGCTTCTCCATATCCAGATCTGCAACTTCGATATCGGTAATAATCGGTTCCGTAATCAGGTCAAATACAATTGCATTCAGATTAATCGTTGCCTTTACTTCGATTTCTTCGCTGTCAAGCATCATAACACTAAGCTGGTCGATGGTAGGCTTAATCTCATAATTGCTGCCTGACTTCATTCCTTTCAGTTCAACCACCTGGGAGAACGGAATGATTCCTTTAATAGAATTCATCGGTCTTCCATCATCCTCTGAAATATAAAGAATACCTACTTCGATTGCTCCCTCAACCATGAGCTCTGTAGCTTCTGCGGTAATGTCATCGATTTTAATATTCCCGCTTGCATGGCAGATCTGAAGTATCTTCGGCTGGTTCTGAGGAACCAGGATACGGTCTGCTACCCTGTATTTACTGTTATTTTTAATGACAAGATTCTCATAAGTAGCATCCCTGACTACTGGTGTGATTTCCTTCGACGGGCAGTATACATCATATATAATCTCAGGCTCTTCTACTGCATACACCTTTATTCCTAAATCAAGAATAACCTCCAGATCGATTACTCTCTCTTCACCGTCAGAATCCGGCTTAACATCCATATTCTTGCTTGCAATGCCAACTGTGATATCTTCAATCATATCCTCAGTACAGCCATTACATTCAACGGTTCCGCTGAAGGGAACATCTGTCTCGTAATATTCAATCGGATTTTCCTCATCATCACTGGTAAACAGGATAAATACAGGAATCTCGCCTTTGATTGTGAACCTGTCATCTAACAGTCTTACTTCAACACTGCTAAGATCAATATCCCGATATAATAAAGAGGAAATGTTGCCTTTGTTGGAAGGCAGTACAATCTCATCCTTAATTCGGAAGGTATCCTTTTTATTGATTGCTACATCCGTCACTTCAATCTTCTTATTTATGTATTGCACATCTTCGGGGCCTTCAACATCAACTGCAGTTTCTTCGTCATAAAGCTCCTCTACTGCTACATACAACCCGACGATTGCTCTTACGCTGAGCTTTCTTGAGTTAATGAGGCCGGTTGTCAAATCCTCCAAGTCCCATTTCACTGTCGGGTCGTCATCTGAACAGGTGATGTCCATATTAATTACTTCATCAAAAGGGATTTCGCCGCTTATATTTTGCACCGGTTTTTGATCCCCTTCACTTAAGTAAAGAACATTAAAAACAAGAGCACCCTTAACCATAAGTTTGCCATTCATGGCTCTGATATCATTAATTTTTACTTCACCCTGCTCGGTTATAATTTGATTAATGTCCGGCTTGACGTCAGGAACATTAAAGTCATCATCTAATGTAAGCTGCAGGGTGCTCTTACATCTTAATTTATTCATATGAATATTCTTTTTAATTAATTCCACTCATATCCCTCCTTAGATTTGGACATACGACGGATGCCTCTGTCATATCTTATTCGAAGGAAGATAGTTTTATGAATTAAAATAAAAAAAGCTAAACCCTGATTGGTATTAGCTCTGTTTTATCCTATATTAACTGCAAAGTATTAATTCAACATCTTTAGTTAAGATATCGGTATAGCTGTACGAGACGGTTCTTACCGGCATATCTTTTGCTTCCTGGATTTTAATTAAGAAAATATTCGGATAGGTTTCTGAAATAATCCCCTCCGACACATCTACCTTGTGCCTGCCCCTGTTGATTCGAATTTTTACCTTTTTCCCCACTTGGTTAACAACTGCATTCCGTACATTGTTTACATCATTTTGCTTCATCTTTATTATCTCCTTGCCAATGTTTCCTCTCACCAACAGGGTCGATCATCCCATTTGGGTCTGTACACATTATCTCAATAAATCTGTTACAAATCTCATGCACCTTTTTAATCATAGCATAAATTAGGCTTTCGGTCAATGAATTTTCAGACAATTCAAGGCTTTCAGCGGTTTTATGCAGAAAAATATGCACATGAAACTTGTATTATCTTTGTTTAATTTTATGGAATAATTTCTCAATCATAGGCCGTTTAGCCTATGCCAATTTATGAAAATGCACAAAAAATCATTGGTAATTATAACAAAAAACCGGCATTATCCCAATTTTTGCCGAACCACAATATATTGGTATATAGTTACCTTCAATAGCTATATATTGTTATATTGCGGAATTTTCCCCATGCATTTCCAAATATTTTCAAATAAGTATTCCATGAAAGCCCGATATTTATTCATACTTTATAGGAATAAAGAGATGGTTTTTGAATGGTATAAAATAAGGTGCCTTCATCTGACTTAATTCTATCAGTTCAGGCACCTATCAAGCTTATTTATTATGGTTTTTTCTATTCAAATACAACACGTTCATCCATAAACTCAAGTTTAACCACTACATACGGATAAGTAACACCCTGTGTTGCCATATCACTCTGGGTCGGCCCAATCAGATTGGTATCTATGTAGATGGCATTGCTGGTCAGATATAATTGATCAACTGCTATGCTATAACCTCCGCTGTTCTGCTTACCATAACCGACAGCAATGTAAAGGTTATCCTTATTGGAATATGATAGCTTAAAGGGCTCCTCCTTCTTCTCGTCAATGATCTCTTTTAACTCACCCGGTAAATCCGCATCTTCCACAACGGTAAAGTCCAAATCTTTGATTTTCTTTATATCCGTATTCTCCGATTTACAGCCCATCAGACCTGTTGCTGTAATTATTATCATAAGAAGCAGAAGCATTGCTCTGGACCCCTTCATTGTAACCTCCATAGAATATTCACTTATTTAATTCTATGACTCCTACGGTTAAAAAATTCGAGATTCACATTGTACCACATTAAATATGTGATGCTTCAAAGGGTTCTCCATGTCCCGGATAAATCATTTTAATATTCAGGGACTTCAGCTTACTGATGCTTTTAAATAACTGTTTAAAATCAGACGCATTCAAAGCCGGTCCGGGTTTTTTCATGTTAGTAACGATATCACCGGCAATCAGATCACCTTCTTCTGTCATAATTGCTATAGAGCCAGCCGTATGACCGGGAAGGTGAATAATCCTGGCCGCAATTCCATAGGAAGACAGGCTGTCGTCTTCCTTAAGCAGAAGGTCCGGTGCAAATGCTTCGAAGTTCGCTAAGGTTTTAGCTGATATTCTCCGTATGGTTTTATTCATTACTGCAAAGATGACTTTTAATATCAAAGAACGATATCGGAAGCTCTCCATCATTTTATCAAGAGTCAGACGCTCCACTAAGTCTGTATCCTCCTTGTGCATTGCAATAATTGTATGATACTTGTCACGAAGATAAGCTGCATTAGCCACATGATCCACGTCTCCGTGTGTAAGTACGATAGCCTTCAGCTTACCCGGGATACAGCCGTTCTTATCCAGCTGCTTCTCCAATTCCTCGCGTCTGTTATTATATCCTTTATCCATGGTTATCGGTCCTGCGGTATCAATTAATACAAAGCTTTCTTCTGTTTTAACTAGATAACAGTTTACTCCATTCAGATTTATTCTTATGATTTCCTGCTTCATGCTTATACCTCCTTAATATGGTGATTGTTTTTTTATTTGAATGTTTTCTATTTAAATATTTTATATTTGAATGTTTTTTATTTTGAATGTTTTTTATTTTGAATGTTTTCTATTTGAATGTTTTCTATTTGATTATTTATCTATTTAATTATTTATTTGATTGTTAATAATTTCAAAGAGATGCACTGAATATATTTTGTTTCATTAACTATTTTGTTTGCAAGCTATTTTGTCTTATTAATCTATTTTTTGTATTAATTAATTTTGTTTTACCAATCAATTAATCAATTTTGTTTTATCAATCAATTTTCATTCATCTATTAAAATTTTTTCCTACATCATTTTGCAAAGTAATCATGACAATGGTTATCTGCAGTGCTGTATTCGGTGTTTCAGCTTCTCCTTTTTAATCATGGTTTTTATGGTAGGCTCCATGAGTCTCCTCATACACCTTCAGATACAATTGATCAAACCTCTTCCTATCTACCTGAAAATACTGTGTCCAGGCGTCAGCAAAGCAAAGGTAGGCATAATTAGGCATAAAGCTGGTGAAAAATTCAGCAATTCTTCGCTCCTGTATATCGTAATTTTCATCCCTCTGGTGCTGGGTCTCCTTTGCAATCATTGCGTCAATAATCTGAAAAAGTACCGGCTTCTCTTTCGTCTTCTTCAAGGAATCAATCAGGATAACCCTGACAAGGTCCGCATTCTTCTGACCAAATTCATGATAACGGCTTCTCATTCGTCCCGGAAGTTCTTCTGCCTTCTCCTGATGATTTTCATCAACCGTATCTCCGATCAGCTCCATATATTCCTTAATAAAATTATCGATCAGAACCTGAAGAATCTCATCCTTACTCTTAAAATGGTAGTAAATCAGGGATTTGGGAACGTTCGCCGCCTTCGCGATCTCGTCAATACGAGACCCCTCATAACTCTTCTCTGCAAATATTTTAACGGCTGTATTTAAAATTCGCTCTCTCGCGTTCGGTGTATTCATGTACCGCCCTCCTGTTTTGTACTTTCTGTTTTGTACTTTCAATTAGTACTGTCTGTTCAGTTCTAATTTCAATGTAACATAGTTGGTAGAATAAGTCAACATGTTGATATAAATAAAAAAAAGCATTCAGTATAGTAATTAATACCGAATACCTATATTATGATCTCTATATTTTATTTACTCTAAAAATCGGCTTACATTAAAGAATATACAACAATACATGCCAACTTCACCTTCTGATAATTGAAAGTCCTCTAGAATCATTTGCTTTGAAGCAATGGGTACAGGATCTATTGCATATAAAACCACTGATATCATAGACTATGCCTATCAGCATTTCCCCGGTGATATAACCATAATAATTCAGAGCAAAGAGTTTCCTTGTCAAACTTTCGCGCCGAGTGCAGTCTGCAAAGACGACATAATACCTACGCATGGATATGCGTTTTGCTCTGAGTGCACATCCCAAGCGAACTTCGTTCGTTATGGGAGCGTTTTTATCTCAAAGGGCGTACTTTCGTATGAGATAAGAAAGGGAGCTGCTTCACTAATCACTTAGTAAAGTAGCTCCTTAGTGGAACATAGATATTAACTGTCTTTCATCTATCTGCATTCATATTAATGAAAAGTAAACAAGCAACGTAGTAGGATACACTCACCGTTTTAATTACTATTCACACGTGCCGTCAGCTCTCCGCCTTCTTCATCGATCACGATGGTATCCTCCGGGTGAACCTGATCGCTCAGGATCAGTCTTGCGCTCAGGGTCTCTACGTTCTTTTGAAGGAAACGTTTGAGAGGCCTTGCTCCGTATAACGGATCATATGCCCGGCCTACGATATAATCCTTCGCGGCATCGGTTAAGGCAACGTTAATTTCTCTGTCTGCAAGGCGTTTATTCAAATCATCGATCATCAGATCCATGATGTTACTGATATTGTCCTTCGTTAATGGCTTAAATAAGATGATTTCATCCAAGCGGTTTAAGAACTCCGGACGGAAGGAAGCCTTCAGATCACTCATAACCATTGCCTCACAATGCTCACTGATATCACCGGCTTCATCAATGCCCTCCAATAGATATCGGGAGCCGATGTTAGAGGTCAGGATGATGATGGTGTTCTTAAAGTCAACAGTTCTGCCCTGAGAGTCCGTGATACGTCCGTCATCCAAAACCTGAAGCAGTACGTTGAATACATCCGGATGTGCCTTCTCTACCTCATCAAACAGGATAACTGCATATGGTTTACGACGGATGGCTTCTGTCAGTTGACCGCCCTCTTCATATCCGACATATCCGGGAGGTGCGCCGATCAGTCTTGCCACGGAATGCTTCTCCATATACTCGCTCATATCGATACGAACCATATTGTGCTCGTTGTCAAATAAGCTTTCTGCCAAAGCTTTCGCAAGCTCTGTCTTACCAACACCGGTAGGGCCTAAGAATAGGAAGGAACCAATCGGTTTGGAGGGATCCTTGATACCAGCCTTGGAACGCAGGATTGCATCTGCCACCTTGTCCACACCTTCATTTTGTCCTACAACTCTCTTATGAAGCTCGGTGCTTAAATGTAGGGTTTTACTGCGTTCACCTTCGGTCAGCTTTGTAATCGGTATACCTGTCCAGCGTGAAACAATCTTAGCAATCTCTTCTTCACTGACATTTTCATGAACCAGCATATTCTCCTGGTTCTTCAGGCGTTCTTCCTCTGCTGCCAGCTGCTTCTGAAGCTCGGGCAGTCTGCCGTATTTGAGTTCTGCTGCCTTATTCAGGTCATAACCTCTCTCAGCCAGTTCTATCTCATTATTCAGTTCTTCAAGAGCCTCCCTGATTTTATGGACTTTTTCCATGGACGCCTTTTCGTTATCCCATTTTGCCTTGGAAAGGGCAAAGGTATCACGCAATTCCGCAAGTTCCAGTTGCAGATCACTCAGACGGTCCTGACTCAAGCGGTCATTTTCCTTCTTCAGGGCTGCTTCCTCAATCTCCATCTGCATAATCCTACGTTTCATATCATCCAGCTCCGTCGGCATGGAATCCAACTCCGTCTTAATCAGGGCACATGCCTCATCTACTAAGTCAATGGCCTTGTCCGGCAAGAAACGGTCGGAGATATAACGGTTGGATAAGGTAGCCGCGTTTACCAGGGCCCCGTCCGTAATCTTAACTCCATGGAATACCTCATAACGCTCCTTAAGACCTCTTAAGATGGAAATGGTATCTTCTACCGTTGGCTCCTCTACCATAACCGGCTGGAAACGACGTTCAAGCGCAGCATCCTTTTCAATATACTGACGGTATTCATTCAGAGTCGTTGCTCCTATACAATGTAATTCCCCTCGTGCCAGCATGGGCTTCAGCATGTTGCCGGCATCCATGGTGCCTTCGGTTTTACCTGCTCCTACTATTGTATGGAGCTCATCGATGAAGAGAATAATTTGACCATCACTCTTCTTAACTTCTTCGAGCACTGCCTTCAGACGTTCTTCGAACTCACCGCGGTATTTAGCACCTGCAACCAAGGCACCCATATCGAGGGCAAATAATCTCTTATCCTGTAAGGACTGCGGAACATCACCCCGGACAATTCTTTGTGCCAGCCCTTCCACAACCGCTGTCTTACCAACGCCAGGCTCACCGATTAACACCGGGTTATTCTTCGTCTTTCTGGAAAGGATACGAATAACGTTACGAATCTCGCTGTCCCGGCCGATGACCGGATCCAGCTTCTGATCTTTTGCACGTGAAACCAGATCATAGCCGTATTTCTCAAGGGTATCATAAGTAGCTTCGGGGTTATCATTGACAACCTTCTGATTACCTCTTACGGTCTGAAGTGCCTTAAGAAATTCGTCCCTATTCATGCGGAAATCACTGAACAGTTGCTTTACAGCTTTGTTTGGCTGTTTCAGCATACTTAAGAACAAATGCTCCACAGATACATAGGAATCTCCCATCTGCTTTGCTTCATTTTCCGCATAGATCAGGATCTTATTCAAATCATTGCCGATGTAAATCTGGCCTCCGGATACCTTCGGGCGTTTGTTTAACAAGCCTCTTACCTGCGCCTCAAAGACCTCGGAATCAATATCCATCTTCACCAACAGTTTCTTAATCAAGCTGTCTTCCAGTGTAAGCAGGCTATAGAGCAGATGCTCCACATCGATTTCCTGGTGACCGTATTCATACGCCAGACTCTCGCAGTTCTGGACGGCCTGCATGGAATTCTGTGTAAATTTATTAATATTCATCTTCACTCCTCCTTCTTGAGTGCTTCGTTATTCTCAGGGTAATGTGAAATTAAGTTTGTCTGTTCTATATTGACTATAACACATGGAGCAAATAGTATCAAGTATTTTTTAAAATATTTGTTGGACGCAGAAAAGTTCTGGAAAATACAAGATGAGGATCATGAATCTCTTGTGCAGTCATTTGATAATACAATTCCTGCAATTCCTGAAATCACAAATGGATATTATTATCTATAATTATCAATACAAAAACTCTCAGGCTATAGCAAAGTCCCTAAATTCCTTATCAGAATCCAGGGACTTTATATACAGCCCGAATAAATTAATTTCAATTAATTAACTCTATTTCTTCCGTTACGCTTTGCATGATATAATTCATTATCAGCTTCATGTAAAAGATCATTAGGGTTTTTTGTTCTTTCCGGATAAGAGCTTACACCGATTGAAATCGTTATGTTAATGCTAATATTTTTATCAATGATAAAATTAAATTTTTCTACGTTCTTTCTAATTCTTTCGGCAATTTCCAGTGCATTCTCATGATTGCAGTTTCTTAAAATTACCGAAAATTCTTCCCCACCTTTTCTTGAGATAATATCAAAGGCTCTGCACGAACATATAAAGATTTCACCCAATTGCTTTAATACCATATCTCCGGCGGAATGCCCGTAGGTGTCATTTACTTTTTTAAAAAAATCAATATCAATCATGAGCAATGATAAATCTTCTTTTTTGTCAATAGCAGCCGCTAAGTATTCATTTAATAATCGATCGAATTCCCTCACGTTATACAGACCTGTTAGATAGTCCCGTACCGTCTCTTGTTTTAATCTTATATACATCTCATTTGTTTTGTATATATATGCCAAAACAAAGTATATTATCGTGGAAACGACTATTGTTGAAAGAATGTAATCAAATAAAATTTTAATAATGAGATCTGTTTCTTTCACCAATACTAGCGTCCATATAATTGATGATATGATATTTGCCAAGCTCATGGATATATATTTCTTTTTTAAATCCATATTAGAAATCGATATAATACTTGAAATCATAACCAGTATTATCATATTAAGCATCGCTGTCAAGGAAGCCGTATATATACCAAAGTAGCCAATTCGAAATGTCGTAATTATCAGTGCTGTTATTAATGCCGATACAGGTCCGCAGTAAATGGAAGATATATTCATTGCGATTATTCTAAAATCCATAATCATATTATTTGACATATCAATTCCATTAATCATCAATAAGCATCCGGTTAAACCGTATAATATCCCTATTGACACTTTCGTTTTTAAATCGGATTTAGAATTAATCTTTTTATTTGTAAGCAGCTGACTTCCTAAATATAAAAAAGATATAAGAATAGAAGCATTAATAATCAGCGAATTTAGCATAAAAACACCTCGGGAAAATAATATCATAATTAATACCAATAACAAAATTGGACGCCGTACAACAATAATTTTAAAGTTATCAGGAAGCTATAAGTACATAATTGGAGAAGATTTTTACCTCGTACAATTTTTGATATCTCCATAGCCTTAAGATAATTTAATATTTTTAATTATACTATATTTTCCCACCCATTGCATTACATTTTTATTATTATTTCGACATAATTCCTGTCATCCAACCGGATTATTAAGCGATCTAGTATTTATTTTAAATATATAAACTATGATATTGACCCTGGTCTATTGCATTAACTGGGCTATTCATTGGAGCTTTAAAGCCATTTAATTTGATTTGCTTACAACACTCCCTGCGCTTCCTTCCAATCCACTAGAAGATTATAGCGTTGCGTTTTGAATTTCAGGACACAATAATTTGGGTCTTCCGGTCCGCTGAAATGGTTAGCCAGTCCACCATACCACATTTCCTTTTTCACTTCCGGATCGGTTATAATCCCAATTGTTCCAACCAGTGTGATATTGAAGTCATCCGAATTAAAGCATACACTTGCCCGATTACACTTGCTAATTCGGTCGGTTCTTGCACCACCCAGCCCTGTACAGAAGGTAATACAATTGATACCATCTGCTTTTGAAGCGGTGATCGTAGAGGCTGTCGGGTAACCTTCCAGATCAATCAATGCCAATACACAATAGGACTCTTCCCCGGTATTTTTCGCTATAACTTCTCCCGCTCTTGCAATTACTTCCTCATTCATAATATATCCTCCTTATTTATTATTCTGCGAAAAGACACCAGCGAACTCCGAATTTGTCAACAAAATCAACCATGCATGGGCTCCAGAAGGTGGGTCCAAGCACAACATTCGTCTGACTGTCTTCCTGCAATATCTCATATGCTCTTTTAACATCCTCTTCCTTTTTCATTCTGACATCAATTTGAAACACAGTACCTGTGACTGCTGTGCCATGTGAATCGGCAATTGCTAATTTCTGTCCATGTGCTTTCAGTTCTGAATGAAGAACCGTATTTTTCGGAGTGTAATCGATGTACTCCAGCTCAGCGTCAAAGGCTTTTGTATAAAGCTCAATGGCTTCCTTTGCTTTTTTTACATAAAGTTGAATCATAAATTCCATGTTTATTTCCCCTCCTTATTTTCTAATAATATCATCCCTAACATGACAGCAGTATGTCATGTCCAATACATATTTTACACTAATCATATTTTATCCTACTTTTACTTGATTATAATTCGAATTGACTTTATTCATATGTAAATGCTATCTTTAACTTAGATGTTTATTGATTTTTACAGAATGAGAAGAAATTCAGCTCCCTCTTTCTTTATCCGTATATGTAAAATCAAAACAAATATATAATTAACATGAGGATCTGCCAATGGATAAAAAGAAAAGCTATGTTAATCTTGTTTTATTGATTATATCTCTCTGTGCCATCATGGCTTTTATTGATGCGGTAATTTCACCGGATTATTTCATAAAATCAGGTTTCAAGTTAATATTATTTCTTGTCATCCCTTTTATTTACGCAAGAAATCATAAGGAGATATCACTCAAAGGCTTATTTAAGTTTGATAGAAGAAAGATGGTATTTCCCATCCTTCTGGGAGTAGCGGTATACCTGCTTATCATGGGAGCCTATTATTTCATCGGACCTTTCTTTGATTTTTCGAAGGTGACAGTAGCCTTGGGTAATAATTATGGGGTTAAGAAAGAGAACTTCGTTCCGGTGGCTCTTTATATTTCCTTCGCAAACTCCCTATTAGAGGAATTTTTCTTCCGCGGATTTGCTTTTTTAATCTTGAAGGAGCTGGCATCAAAGAGGTTTGCTTATCTATTCAGTGCCGCCGCTTTTTCTTTATACCATATTGCAATCATATCAAGTTGGTTTAATCCGTTTTTATTTGTCTTGTTGATTCTATGTTTATTTATTGCAGGTCTTCTATTTGACTGGTTAAACGAGAAAAGGAATACGATTTATACCTCCTGGCTGGTTCATATGTGTGCGAATTTTGCTACGAATACGATCGGGTTTATACTATTTGGGATAATATAGTGCTATCGATCCGCATCAGTTAAGCCCGGTATTTTCTGAAAGAACCTGTTATTAAGATAAAGTGCAATATTAACAAGTATTATCATGACAGGGACCTCGATTAACGGGCCGATCACTGCTGCAAATGCCTGGTCGGAGGAAATACCGAATACCGCAACTGCAACTGCGATCGCAAGCTCGAAGTTATTGCTGGCTGCTGTAAAGGATAGGGTTACTGTCTGCTCATAGGAAAGCTACTGTTTATATGACACGAAGAAGCTAGCAAAGAACATGATGATAATTGATACAAGAGAGCTGCAATTGCTGTAATAGCCAAGAAGCTGGATGAATAAGCAATTTAATAATTTCACAGATTAACGAAGCTGACATACAATAATATGAAGTGTTTTTTGGAGGAATACGAGATGTATTCTGGTAGTGATTATGCCAGGCAATCGTTAGAATTGCATTTATTTTTCGGAAGAATTATGAAAGAACATTCCTTTTTCCTGCAATTGGGATTCACACCAAGAGATAGTAGCTACACGCAGCAGGCGGATATGTTTAGAAAAGAATTTGATCGGTTATTATGGGAAGTTGTATCCGTATCAAACGGAGTAGTAAGCACGGATGTCCTTCGGTCCGGTGAAGTATATACTCCATATACCATACCGGCTGAAATGGCATCCTCTTACTTCTCGGGTGTCTATATACCGTCAGAATTAACCAAATCAGAAACCCAGCTGGAGGGCAGCAGTAATTCACGTGTTGCTACAGTATCGGATCAAGTCGTATTCTATATCAATCAAAGAACTATTGAGCTGGTTACTTCACTGGTACGTTTTAAATCAAACATTTTAACAAATGTTCTTGCCTGTAAAATGTTCACGGTAAACTACCCGCTTTTAATAGATCATATCATGCGTGAAGCAAATCTGTATCTGCAGATGCTGAAAAAATTGCAAAATGGTGAAACTTTTAATGCACAGAAGGAGGCTCTGGAACAGGAGATGTTCTGGAATCAAATCATGGCCGAACATTCGAAATTCATCCGGGGTCTGCTGGATCCTACAGAAAATGATTTAATTATCAAGGCCAATAACTTTGGCAATGAATTTGATCAATTAACTGCGGAATCAAAAGCAGCTATGGATATGACGGTACCGGTTGCCAAAGTTACCCAAGACAGTTTAGAGGCAACCAAAGCAATTCGTGATTTTAAAACTGCAGGTACCCAGGGTATACTCGAGTGTAAAGTAAAATCAATTATAATTCCACTTCTTGCTGACCATACCTTACGTGAAGCTAACCATTTTATAAGATTATTAAATATGTTCAGCAAAGCTTAAATAAATATGAATTTTATATGCTCCCCCTGTGTCAAACAGTGATTTACTGTTAGCGCAGGGGGAATTATAATTTATCCATATAAATTTTATTTTTTGTCCAACCTATTGACATAAATTTCGTGTAATATATAGGTAGGATGATTAGCTCTTTAAAAATATATAAAAATATATTTGATAAGGTACCAACTTTTTTGTTTGGCTTGCGTGAAATATAGTGAAGGAGAAGAGGTGAAGCTTTGAATGACTTAAAGTTAATACGGGCTTGTCAGAACGGCGAGAAGCAGGCTTTTAATGAGCTCATTACACTTTATTATCCTTATGTTTCAAAGTTTCTTCTTAAGCTCACGATGGATGAAGCAGTCAATGAGGATCTGGTTCAGGAAACCTTCCTGAAGCTGATTCGCAACATCGATAAATTTGATATTAACGGAAAAGCAAGCTTTGCGACCTATCTGATTACAATCGCGAAGAACTGTTACTTCGATTATCTGCGAAAAAATAAAAACACCTTTTTAGATCTGGACGATCAGGTGATTGAAGCTTCTACGATGGTTGAAGAAACAGTACTAAAGAAATTAGAATACGATGATGTGCTCAAAGCACTTGAGTCACTCTCCTGGGAACAGGGGCAGGCTATAAAGTTAAAATATTTGGAAGATATGACACTGCAAGAAATTGCTGATATATTCCATACCCAGCCAAAAACGATCAAAAGCCGTATACACGATGGTATGGTCAAACTTCGAAAGAATTTAGATAAGGGAGGAAATAAGAATGGATGATAAATTAGAAACCCTGTTACAATCGCTAAATGATGAGATTGATCAGAAGTGTAATGAAATACAAATGAAGAAGCAGGAGGAGCGAAATACCAGTTTATTCCTCTGGATATGTACTTTGTTTATCTGTCTTCCTATTGTATTCCTA
>DATMUM010000046.1:0-26775 GCA_035564175.1 Mobilitalea sp. | reverse complement strand
TGATCTGTCCCGAGAATGTGGATATCTCGGAGTTTAGCCAGGGAGATTTTGACGATTTGCTCACGATGATTAATGAATTACCTGTAATTGCCTAAACAGTTAATTGATTATTAACACAAGGAATATGTAATGAAAATGAGTGCTTATCAGGGCTTTTGGAACAGCCCTTTGAAGCACTCATTTTTTAATAATAAATCATGAATACCGGTAATAAAGCGACCCAGACAAGGTGAGTAATATTAACAATGGTATAAATCGTCAGGGAAATGTTAACGGCAATATTCGAAACTTTTAACTGGGAAGCATCAGCATCCTTAATCTGTCGGTACATGTAGTATAGAAGCAATGCCGGTAGAATTACTTTAATCACTACACTGATAGTCGGACTTTGTACGGCCTTTACCATAAGAAAATTAACTTCCTGAAAATATCCGGTTTGTAGCAGAAGTAAAGTAAATATTATGTCCATGACATTTAACAGATATAAGATTATGAATTTCTTTTTAATCACAAGCAGATTGTAATCTTTTATAAACGCTATCATCAATACACCTCCTTGATTTGATTATTACCAGTTAATTGGAAGATAAACATTATAATAATCAATATATGAATTTTATCATGGAAGGGAATGAAGCAGTTATAATGGAAGCAGAAGAGCAGTAATGAAAATTAATATCAGAAATCTGGAAACAGCCATATTATAAAGGCTGTTTTTTCATACTGCATTGGCAGCTTATCATCATATTTACATGATTTCTGACATATTATAGAAAAATTGTTACACTTTTGATAGTTTATGAATAAATTGGGTAGGTATGCATATAATGTTAATATATGGCAAGCCTTACCTAGTGACATAAAGATCAGATAAAATATACAACATGCCCAAGATAAATGTGAAAGTTCCTAAAGATAGTAGACCAATTTATTATATGGAAGGAGATAAAATGAAAGGATTACGCAAAATTTTGGGCATTGTACTGACATTAGTAATGGCTTTCACTTTGTTGCCTACAGCAACGAGAACTTTAGCAGATTCCTCCGACTATTCGCCGGAGGAAGTCAGTAAACTTCAGGCTTTCTTGAACCAGCCGTCGAGTTTGCTTGGAAAGACGAATGGACAGTCGATCAATAGCTCGTATCAGGCAGATGACCCTGCTACCTGGACAGGAGTCGTATGGACGAACACAACTCCGAAGCACGTCAGCTCTATTGGTGCCGCTTCTGATTGGAGTGAAAAAGGGCTGGCTGGTACCTTGGATCTAAGTGGCTTCAGCTACTTAACTTATTTGAACTGCTCACTGAATAATATCAGTTCAATAAATGTTAATGGAGCAGCTGCGTTGCAGAATTTATTCTGCGGAGCAAATCAACTATCACAGCTGGATGCAAGCGGGGCAGCCAATCTGGAGCTTTTAAGCTGCAGCGACAATTATATTACAGTATTAAATATTAACGGGCTGAATAAACTTGTTAGTTTATACTGTAACGGCAATCTGATAACCTCGCTGGATGTCAGTAATAATACTACCCTAGAGTGCTTAGACTGCGGCGGTAACACAATCAGTAATCTTAAGGTAACCGGTAATAATTCCTTACTGACTCTTGAATGCGATATGAATTTTCTCTCAGTTCTTGATGTCAGCAATCTGCCACTTCAGAAGCTGGTGTGCAACAATAATCTGCTCACAACGCTCAACCTCAGCACAAACAGCGCACTGCAATATCTTGACTGCAGCAGTAACCAGTTAACTTCTCTGGATGTCAGTAACAATACAGAGCTATATGACTTATATTGCGGTAATAATCTTCTTACCACGTTAGATCTCAGTAATAATGAACATTTAGTTAATTTATACTGTAATAATAATATACTTACATCACTAAATGTTAGCGGTATATCGTATCTATGGAGGTTCGACTGCAGGTACAATCACCTGAAGGAGTTTTCTTACCAAGGTTACCAGGCAAATATTTCCCTGACTTCAGAGGGTAATGGTTATGTAGGATTAAGATCCAGTGAAGTATATCATAGTGAAATAATGAATTATATTGCCAGCGCTGAACCGTATGGAGGTGCTGAATTTGATCATTGGGCAAATTATATTGATGAAATTATTCATTATCAGGAAATTGACCTTAGAGGAGATATAAGCTATGACTTACATGCGTATTTTACAGCGGGTGAAGGACAGGAACCTAGCGCGACTCCGACTCCACCTCAGCCTTCAACCAGTCCGATTCCTGAGGAACCTACAATAACCCCGACGCCGCCACTTAGCCCGACACCAACACTTAGCCCGACACCAATACCTGTTATGGTATACCAGGTGGATTTTGATCCCAATGGCGGAACAAGAACGGGCGGAGGCATTTTGTATCAGTTTGTAAAAGCTGGCTGTGACGCACTTCCGCCTATCGTTGAACGCGAAGGATATAACTTTGTTGGCTGGGAAGGCTCTTATGAAAAAGTTACTCATGACATTAAGGTAAAAGCAATATGGGAACCGAAAATCATTACCCACGAGGTAACCTTTAATATCAATCAAGGTATTCGTACCGGCGGAGGCGGGATATTCCAGACAGTAGTCGATGGGCAAGGAGCTACTGCACCTACCCTGAGAAGGTATGGTTATACCTTTAAGGGATGGGATAAAGCTTATGATAAGGTAACCGAGGACATTACGGTAACTGCTATCTGGGAGAAAAACGAAGCGACGGAACAAGTGGTTAGCTATAAGGTGACTTATGATGCTAATGGCGGAGAAGGTTCTGTTCCTGTCGACAGTCAGCAGTATCTTGAGGGTGATATTGCAACCCTTGCTGGTGAATCCGATCTGACTATGGATGGATATCAGTTTGTCGGATGGGCTTTCAATGCAGGTGGTGAAGCATTATCTGATTCCGAAATCGTAATTGATGGCAATGTTACTTTATATGCAGTCTGGGAAGCTGTAGAGGTTACAGAACCTACGACAGAACCGGTAGCTACCCTAGAACCTACACCGCTGCCGGAAGAAGGGGATGCAGGGGATATTCCTAAGACCGGTGAAATGTCCAATGCAATTCCTGGCATTATCATGACATTGTTTGGCGGCGGAATCATAGCCTTTGAGATAGCAAGAAAACGCAAGCTTAGGAAGAATTAAGCTTTACACTGGCGAAATACCAATCAGTTTTAGTTTCAGTTTTATCAATTCATAGATAAAGACCTTTCACAATAAAAGTGGCAGGGAGGATTCCATTTGGTGTGACTACATTTGGTATCCTCCTGTGCCACCTTTCTTTTTTACTACCTATACAAAAAAGCTCTGATTAGTGTATAATAACTATGGACTGAATTGACAATATAAATTGCAAAGGAGAGAAGATATGATAGAAGAAAAACGATTTGCTGTTTTAATTGATGCTGATAATGTTTCTGCTAAATATATAAAATATATCCTTGATGAGTTAACCAGTTATGGAGTTGCTACCTATAAGCGTATTTACGGTGATTGGACTAAGCCCAGTTCTGTATCCTGGAAGGATATCCTGCTAGAGAATTCGGTGACTCCCGTTCAGCAATACAGCTATACCGTAGGGAAAAATGCAACAGATTCGGCTATGATCATTGATGCGATGGATATTCTCTATTCCGGTAATGTAGAGGGCTTCTGCATAGTATCCAGCGACAGCGATTTTACGAAGTTAGCTTCCAGATTACGGGAGTCGGGTATGCTGATTGTTGGAATGGGGGAGCGGAAGACACCGAAACCCTTTATCGCTGCCTGCAATCAGTTTAAATATCTTGATGTACTGGCTGAAACTGATAAGAAGAGCATGGAAATTGAAGAAAATCATATTAAAAATGATATTAATAAAGATAAAGGCAAGAAAGTAGCAGCGAAAAAGGACAAAGAAGCGGAAGCAGAAGCTGCGAAAACTGTGAAAAGTCCGGTTGTCCCTGAAAATAGTGATAATGGCAAGAATATGACGGATCTGAGTGTAATTAAGTCAGCAATCATTAAAATGATGAACGAGGTTGATGAGGAAGATCAGAGAATGAACATGGGTGAGCTCGGAAGCAGACTGGTAAAAAGATATCCGGACTTTGATGTCAGAAATTATGGTGATACGAAGCTTTCAAAATTCCTGAAAAAATTTGATTTCCTTGAGATTAACTCCAACGGTAAGGGTGGAAGCTCCATGTGGGTTTCACTGAAGTCCAATATAGAACAGCAGCCTGAGGTAAAGACACAGTCTGTCGAGAGAAAACGCAGAAGAACCTATAGGAAAAAGAACTAGGAGCCATACATGAAATATATCATAATTAATAACTTGTCAATTGAGCTGGAAAGAAAGAAAATTAAAAACATGTATCTGAAAATCCTTCCGCCGGAGGGCAGAATCCATATTACTGCGCCACTCAGGATGAGTGAAGACGAAATCAGAAAATTTGTTATTACTAAACTGGACTGGATCAGGAAGCAGCAGGACAAGCTGGCACAAAGACATTCCCATCAGGAGATGAATTACCTGACGTGTGAGGAAATCTATGTATGGGGAGAAAAGTATTGTTTATCGGTTGTTGTAAATACAGGACGGCCGGGCATCCAATTAGAAGGTAACCAACTTCGTTTGTTTGTAAAGGAAGACAGTACCCAGTTACAAAGAAAGCATATGGTTGATACCTGGTATAAGGAGGCTTTAGTAAGAGCTGTCCCGTTATACATTGAGAAATGGGAAGGTATCATCGGAGTAAAGTCCAACAGCTTCAGTATCAGGGATATGAAGACCCGCTGGGGAACCTGCAATATCCGTACGAAAAATATCTGCCTTAGTCTGCAGCTTGCCAAGAAGCCGCCCAGATGTCTGGATTATGTTGTCCTGCATGAATTGGTACACCTTCTGGAAAGCAGCCATAATCACGTATTTAAAGGTTATCTCGATCACTATATGCCGGAATGGAGAAATATCCGTAAGGAGATGAATGGTGCAGTAATTTCGTAAGATACTTGATGGAGATTTATTCAAGGCTATTATTACATTTGATATGATCGCAGAGATATTAAGAAAAGGGATGCATGGTTTCCGTCAATTGTCACGATATCTGATCGACAATTGACAGAGAACTTATGCATCCCCTTCGTTATCTTTCATCTTATGTTTTTTCTCGTACATAATCTTATCAGCACGATCGACGGTATCATAGATGGTCTTATCCATATTCCTGTCATATACAGCATATCCGATGGACATTTTAAACGGATATGCAATAGTTTCATTCGTCTTCGCACATTCCTTATCAAATTCCTGCAGCAGAGTGTTAAGCTTATTCTGATCCAGATCATACTGGATAATGACGAATTCATCCCCACCGATACGATACACCCGTCTGCCGAATACCTTGAGAAGACACTGGCTGCAAAGAATGATTACTTCATCACCGGCATGATGCCCATAGGTATCATTGATTTGCTTCATGTTATCCATATCAGCAACTAACAGGGTGATATTGCGGTCAAGAGATAAGCGGTCCAGATCCTTTGCATAGGCAACCCTGTTTCTGCAGCTGGTCAGAAGATCCTTGGTAGCCAGGAACTTATAATGCTGGGCAGTTTCGCTGAGCTTTATGACATCGGCAACCTTACGTAATGCATCCCAGGAAAGGATTGCTATGAAGATAATAAATCCAATCAGAAAAGTGATACCGGTATTACCGGACTTGATCTGGTAAGTAAATATCTCAACAACGCCAAAAGCAAACAAAATTCCTGAGGATATGGTAAATACCTTAACTTCATTATTCTTATGCCTAAACAGCTCTAATAATAGCGTGATTAACACCATTCCCAATAATACAAATATCTCAAACCGGACTATGGATGCACTTTCATGGAAATCCAGGATGTTAAAAAACTGTAGAGTGATTAAAAGGAAGGCACTTGACAGGAAAATATACGCAAGATAATATAATGTCTTTTTGTAATGAAAATTTTCAATAAAGGTTATGTAGATTATGATAGGAATTGGAAAGGTCATCAGTGATAGATAAGTAAAAGCGGAAATGACATATTCATTTTCAATAAATAATTGCGTCAGATTACTTTCCATGATCAGCCAGATGGAGCACAAAACAGCGAACCAACCCAGGAACAGGAAGGATCTGTTAATCTTCAAAAGCCGTTTGATAAACAAATATACTATAATGATTATAGTTCCTAAGAATAATGTGATAACAGCCAAGATCAGTCTTAATACATTGTCATGAAGATTATGCAGCAGGAGTGAAGACCTCGTGCCAACATGGATTTCATTTACACTGCCGGCATAATCCGGATATTTTGAGGATAGGGTTATCGTCAGCTTTTTGCCTTCCGAACCAGGAGGGAGATCAATGATATCCCAGATGTCATTGGTCGGAATATTAAAAAAGTGGGTGTCAGTATTATTAATACGGGAATATATCAATCGGCTTTCCAGAAATACACTGATATTCTGATGGTTCGTTAAGATACCAAGTGTTTTCAGGTGATAAATACCGGAAGGAAGGTTTCGGTTAATACTGATGGTGTTATCCTGACCGGCATTCAGTTCTACGGGAAGATTAATCTGATGCTTCCTGCCACTGTCATCTGTATAATTCCAATCCGTATTCAATGAATAATAAGGTTCATTCTGAAAGGCTACATTTGTATGACGCTTAAAACCAAGAAAGGCTACGATTATTATTTCAACAACAATTAAGAAATAAAATAGATAGTAAGTGATTTTTTCCCGGTGCTTCATCATTTCAAATAACCTCCTTTCGTCAGAATACTTCAGACACTCCAATCAGATATTGAGCTAAATTATATGAAAATTATTAATCAATTGCTTGATTGAATTTGCTAAATGCTTCAAAGTATTTGTAATTGGGCATTTTTATAGCTATAGTATATCATAATATGTATAATATTTCATCTATTATTAGACAATATGCGACATGGCATTTTATGGAATTTATGAAAACCAGGCTTTGTCTAAAAGCGTAACTGCCTGCACGATTTCCTTCTCCGTCATGGTAGCATAACCGATCAGCAGAAGTGCTGAAGGCTTTACACAGCTTTTATCGCAATAATACTTGGATATACCATAGGTTTTTACTCCATAGTTCATTGCGGAGTCTATTAATTGCTCCTCCGTCATTTGGTTAGGTACTTTCAGCAGAAGATGAAGTCCGGCATCAGCACCCTGGATTTCTATCCCCTTATTCAAGTCCGTAATTGCCTTTACCAAGGTATCCCGCTTTTTCTTATACACAGTTCTCATCTTGTTAAGATGTCTTTCAAAATATCCCTGTTCAATAAAATTACATAATACCTTCTGCTCAATGATTGGCACCGGGCAGAGAATGTAGGAAAGCTTCTCGTGGTAACGTTTGATCAGATGGAGAGGCAGTACCATATAACTGACGCGAAGAGTCGGGGAAATAGATTTAGATAGTGAACCCATATAGATTACCTTTTCGTTATTGTCCAGTCCTTGAAGAACCGGGATTGGTTTTCCGCTGTATTTGAATTCGCTATCGTAATCATCTTCGATGATATATCTGCCTTCAACTTCATTTGCCCAATTTAATAGGCGGATACGCCGATTGATCGGCATGATTTCACCTGAGGGAAATTGATGGGCAGGTGTAACACACAGGATATTCGCCTTGCCTTTTTCTACTTCTTCCGGAAGCATACCATCATGATCGATATTAATTGCAGTAAAGCTAGCCCGATTGCCGGTAAATAGTTGATTCAACTTTTCATAACCAGGATTTTCAATTCCATAGATACTGTCTTTATCAAGCAGCTGGATTAAGGACTGAAACAGAATCTCAGTACCCGAACTGATGACAATCTGATGCTCTGTACAATTAACCCCTCGTGATTGATGAAGGTAAGCCGCAATGGCTGCTCTTAATCTATGATAGCCAAGGGAATCGCCTGGAAGCAAAAGCTCAGTGTCGTATTCATTAATTACGTCCTTCGTCAGTTTCCGCCAGGTATCAAAGGGAAAGGTAGCCTGGTCAACTCCGTGATAGGAAAAATCATAGATTACCTCAGAAGACTCTGATTTCTGATGGGTGAGCTCATATGGGGAATTCACCTGCAGCTTCTGCAGATGATCTATTTTACTGACAAAGAACCCTTTTTTCTCAAGTGAGATGATATATCCTTCCTCTATCAGCTGATCATAGGCTGCCTGAACGGTGTTCTGGCTTATTTTCAGATAGGAGGACAGCTTGCGTTTGGATGGCAGCTTTGTATCGTATGGGATTTTCCCGGACTGGATTTCTGATTTTATAAAGGAATAGAGCTGATGATAAATCGGTATTTTACTATCGGTATTCAGGTTGAAGGTTAGCATTTCCATAATTTTTTTATCCTTTCTGCAAATCTGATACCATTAAGATTGTTATTTCTGGTACTTATAATACTATCAGATCGGTATTATAATAAGGCAAATTTGATAAAGCGTCAAGTAGTAAAAAGATTAATTTTCTCGTTATTTTCTCACGCAAATTTGTGCCTGCGGCTCATAGTTTGCAGGCCTTAAAGAAAGGTATGGTAAGTAATATGAAGAATGAACGTTATGAATTAAATAAGAATCTGGCTCAGATGCTGAAGGGCGGAGTTATTATGGATGTAACAACACCGGAGCAGGCCAGAATTGCAGAAGCAGCCGGAGCCTGCGCGGTTATGGCTTTGGAGAGAATTCCGGCAGATATCCGCGCAGCAGGCGGTGTATCCAGAATGAGTGACCCCAAGATGATTCGCAGTATCCAGGAGGCTGTATCTATTCCTGTCATGGCGAAGGTTCGGATCGGACATTTTGCCGAAGCCCAGATCTTAGAAGCAATTGAGATTGATTATATTGATGAAAGCGAAGTGTTATCCCCTGCGGATGATACCTTCCATATTGATAAGACGAAATTTGGTGTACCTTTTGTATGTGGAGCAAAGGATCTTGGAGAAGCCTTAAGAAGAATTCAAGAAGGTGCTTCTATGATCAGAACGAAAGGAGAACCGGGTACCGGAGATGTGGTTCAGGCGGTACGTCATCTGAGATTGATCCAACAGCAGATCAGACAGCTCCAGAATATGAGAGAAGATGAGCTTTATCATGCGGCTAAGGAGCTGCAGGTTCCTTATGATCTGGTAAGCTATGTTCATGCCAACGGAAAGCTTCCCGTTGTTAATTTCGCTGCCGGCGGTGTAGCAACCCCTGCGGATGCAGCCCTTCTGATGCAATTAGGAGCAGAAGGGGTATTTGTAGGCTCCGGTATTTTCAAATCCGGTAATCCTGCCAAATGTGCGCAGGCGATTGTTAAGGCAGTTACCAACTATAAGGATGTTAAGCTCCTCGCAGAATTATCGGAGGATCTGGGTGAGGCCATGGTCGGGATCAACGAGCAGGAAATAGAGCTTTTGATGGCGCAGAGAGGTATTTAATTAACATGAAACGAATTGGAGTATTGGCTCTTCAGGGAGCATTTGCAGAACATATCAGGGCAGTGGAGCAGCTTGGAGCCGAGGCCTTTGAAATAAGGCAGAAAGCAGACTTGGAAAGCCGTCCGCTGGATGGAATCATCCTACCGGGTGGTGAGAGTACCGTAATGGGCAAGCTGCTCAAAGAGCTTGATATGTTTGAGCTGTTACAGAAGATGATTCTGGAGGGAATGCCAGTCATGGGAACCTGTGCGGGTCTGATTCTACTTGCAAAGAAGATTTCCAATGAAGGGTACAGCCATCTGGGTACCATGGATATCACGGTGAAGAGAAACGCTTACGGAAGGCAACTAGGAAGCTTTCATACCATTAGCAGCCTGAAAGGAATCGGTGAAATCCCGATGACTTTCATCCGCGCTCCCTTTATTGAGAGTGTATCGGCGGAAAAAGGGGTGGAGGTATTAGCAAAGGTGGATGGAAATATCGTCGCAGCAAGACAGAGAAATATGCTTGTCACGGCCTTTCATCCGGAGTTGACACAGGATAATAGTGTCCATAGATTTTTCCTGATGATAAAAGATAAGAATTAACATTACGGCATACTATATCGGCATACAATGATATCGGGGTCAAAAGGTCATTTCATAAATGACTCATTGTGAAACTGTACAATAAAAGTATTTCTGAAACATCATTTAGAGCATTTGAATGCTATTATTTTGTGCATATTTAATATAGGAATTCTTGATTTTTACCTTTTGACCTCGACATCATATAATAACAATATACAATAGCAGTATACAATAACAGAAGACCTCTACTCAGATTACTTTTATCACGAGCAGAGGTCTTTCTTATATGAGTTTTATATTTATGAGCAACCTTATGAGTAACCTGGGCAAAATTATGTTAATTTGTGGTTGCAATTTCCAGCCAAAGATGGTATCTTATTCCATGGAGATAGAAAATAAAGAAGGAGGTCACGCAATGCGTATATTTGTAAACCAATCAGCAAAACAACTTCATAACATTAGCATGACCGACCTGAAAAGATAGGAATAGATGAATAAGAAGCTTATTGCTTCCTGATTCCTTCCTTTGAACTTTTAAGAGCTGCCGGTTGTGCTGACCTGCAGCATTTTTTGTAGTGAAATCCGTGTTACATATCTTTCGTAAGATGCCTTACAATTAAGGAATTTAGGATACCTTAGTTAAGATATCGTAACAGCGATGAAATCATTTATTAAATACATTACTCAGAAAGTGCAGAATTAAATCTGCGCTTTTTTTATTGCTACATATCATCTTATATTTACAAATCGAAGCGAATTACCGCTTCATTGGTTTTGGAAAAGAGGGAGGAATTATGAAACAAAAGTATAGAAACTATAGTAAGCTTTTATCTAAATACCTGAAAAGCTGCCGATGGCTGATACTTGCATTAACCCTGGTGATGGGTGTAAGTATCCTAATTCAATTGGTGAATCCTAAGATTGTCAGTTATTTTATTGATGGAGTCGGTGCAAAGAAGCCGATGAAGGATCTGATCATAGCTGCAGTAATCTTTATTATCGCAGCCTTCGGGCAGCAGCTGCTTGCCGTCCTTTCAACCTATCTCAGTCAAAATATTGGTTGGAAGTCTACCAATCAGCTGAGACTGGATCTGGTGCGACATTGCCTTGGGTTGGATATGACGTATTTTAAAGAACATCAATTCGGAGAAATCGTAGAACGGATTGATGGGGATGTAACCGCTTTATTTAATTTCTTCTCTAAGCTGATGGTAAGCTTAATCAATAATACACTTTTGACTTTAGGAATTATCCTTCTGTTGGCTGTTGAGAATTTATATGTTGGTATTGCTTTTTTCGTTTTTATGATTATTGCAGTAACTTTTGTTATAAAAACGCAGGGAGAGGCAGTGGATAATTTTAAGAATAACAGGGAAGTTACTGCCCAGTTTTATGGCTTCCTGGGAGAGCATATCGGCAGTACGGAGGATATTCGGTCCTGTGGGGCCACGACCTATGTCATGAACCGTTTTTATGCTCTGCTTCAGCAATGGTTGCCGCTTAAATTGAAAGCGAATCTCTCGGGTTATAGGATATGGATTACGTTAGAGGGTATCTATGGCATTGGTTATGTGATGATCTTTGCTCTTGGTGGCTACCTTTGGTATACCGGAAAAGTTACCCTGGGTACCGTCTATCTGATGATCAATTATATACAGCTACTCGGTAATCCCCTGGAGCAGCTAAGAGAACAGCTTCAGGACATTCAGAAAGCATCTGCCAGTATTATCCGGATTGAAGAGATGTTCCAGATGCAGTCGAAACTACAGCAAACAGACCAGCTTTGTATTGATGACAGTGATATTACTCTGAAAATGGAGAAGGTAGGCTTTGAATATGAGGAAAACTTGCCAGTTCTTAAGGATATTTCCTTAGAGCTAAGACAGGGAAAGATTCTTGGAATACTGGGGCACACAGGCTGTGGAAAGACGACACTGGCCAGACTCATTGTTCGGTTTTATGATCCGAAGCAGGGTGATATCAAGCTGGGCAATCTTTCCCTGAAGGAAATTAATCTGAAGGAGCTCAAAAAACATATTGCATATGTAACGCAGGAGGTTCAGCTCTTTCAAGCCAGCATCAGGGATAATATAACCTTTTTTAATAAAGAGATCGAGGATAAGGTTATACTGAATACGATTTATGATATGGGACTGGGTGAGTGGTATGAGAAGCTGGAGGATGGACTAAACACAGTAATACAGCCCGGAGGTGGAATGTCATCGGGAGAAGCCCAGCTGCTGACTCTGGTACGTGTATTTATCCGTAATCCCAAGCTTATCATTCTGGATGAAGCTTCCTCCAGGCTCGATCCGGTAACTGAGAAGCTGGTGGATAGAGCCTTGGGCAGGCTTGTGGAAGGCCGTTCCTGCATTATCATTGCCCATCGGTTGGGAACGGTGCAGAAAGCGGATGATATCCTGATCCTGGAGCATGGGGCCATATTAGAATATGGTAGTCGGATTAAGCTGTTGGAGGAGCCTGATTCTAAATTTAATGAATTATTACGATGTGGGATAGAGGAGGTGCTTGTATAATGGAAGCAGGATTGAATTCGAATAAAACCGAGATGGTAAAGGACAAAGAGAAGCTGCAGGTATTGAAACTCTTCTGGAAAATGATGATTTATAAACCCGGTCTGTACTTTTTAAACTGCATCCTGTGGGCCATGATTCATGTTACACCTCTGCTGCTTGGATTGATTCTTAAGGAATTCTTCAATATATTAAGTCATAAGGAGAGATTCACTTTTCAATTGACTGGCCTGGTAATCCTGACCATCGTGTATGCTGCCGGACATATGGTTAATATTTATGCAGGCGCATGGGTGGATATCATTCATCGGTTTATCATGAGCTCTCTGATACGAAGGAATATGTTTGACAGCATCTTAAAGAAGCCTGGAGCTTGTTCTATTCCCTGCTCCAGTGGAGAGGCTTTAAACTGCTTTCGGGATGACGCGGAAACGATAGAAAATTCCATCAGCTGGACCCTCGACATTATCGGAAATATTATATTTGTCATTGTTGCTGTTGTTATTATGCTAAGCATCGATGTTAAAATAACGCTGCTGGTATTTACACCATTGATCCTTGTTGTCAGTGTCGTTCAGCTGTTAAGTACTAAGCTGAAAAAGTTCAGGAAGGATGCCAGGGAAGCAACGGGGATGGTAACCGGTGCTATGGGAGAGATATTTCGTTCGGTTCAGGCGATTAAAGTTGCAGGTGAAGAGGAGCATGTCCTTGGCTATCTTAAGGAACTTAATGGGAAGCGGCATAAAATGATGCTGAAGGATACGCTTTTATCTCAGACACTGGATGCAATATTTAATAATACCGTAAGTCTGGGTACCGGATTTATACTGTTATTGGCAGCGGGTGCGATGAAATCAGGTGATATGACAATCGGGGATTTGAGTTTATTTCTGTATTACTTAAGCTTTATCTCGAATTTTACATCGTTTTTCGGCTGGTTTATTGCAAATAACCGACAGGCTAAGGTATCTTTTGCCCGAATCGCTGACTTGATGAAGGAGCATCCGGATAATGTCGTAGAGCATAATCCGATTCCGTTCCTTTCAAAGGATAAGCATAAGGAATCAGCAAATAAAACTACAAATCCGGCAAAACAACTGGAAGTACTGGAAGTGAATCATCTCTGCTATCATTATGGTTCCTCTGGCAATGGGATTGAAAATATCAGCTTCCGGATAGAAAAAGGATCCTTTACAGTAGTCACGGGACGCATCGGTTCCGGTAAGTCAACTTTGCTAAAAACATTGCTTGGTCTGCTTCCATCGGAGAATGGAAGTATATATTGGAACGATAGCAAAATTGAGCATCCGGAGCACTTCTTTACGGCTCCAAACTGCTCCTACACCCCTCAGATTCCGAATCTGGTAAGTGATACAATAAAGAACAATATTCTATTCGGGCTTTCGGAGCATTCAACTGATCTGAATGAAGTGATACATAATGCTGTATTAGAACAAGATTTGATGGAGCTGGAGAAGCACCTGGATACTTTTATTGGGCCGAAGGGAGTGAAATTATCCGGCGGCCAGATCCAGAGGGTCGCTGTTGCCAGAATGTTTGCCCGCAATTCACAGCTAATGGTGTTTGATGATATATCCAGTGCCTTGGATGTGGAGACGGAAAATAAGCTCTGGTCCAGACTCTTTGAAAAGGACCAGTCTACCTGCCTAGTGGTGTCTAATCGAAGAACTGCTTTAAAGCAGGCGGATCAGATCATTGTTATGAAGGATGGTAAGGTATATGCAGCAGGTAAACTGGAGGATTTACTAAAAAACTGCGATGAAATGCAGGCAATCTGGGGCTAGAATGTGCAATTATTGCCTCGCCAAGAGATAATAAAACAGTATAAATTAGTTCAATAATAGCAATGTGTACAAAAAAAGAACATTTTCGAATGATAATTTAGTAAAAATGTGACTAGAAATAGATCGTCGGATACGGTATCATGATATCCGGCGATTTTCTTTACACAAATTTTACAGGATTTACATTTTAATTTGTACTTTGTATTACTAGTTTGGCTGCAGGCTCTGCAGACACTTACTTCATAAGAAAAGAGGGCGATTATCATAGAAAATGTAGCTGTCAAACGTCGGATGGATTTAGCTTTGTCCGGTACCAACATCATAACCTATACAGCGGCATCGATATTTTTACCATATATATTAACAGCAATCGTATTAGGCTTCTTAGCCATATATATCTTAGTGAACAAACGTACCAGACAATTGATTTTTATACATAGAGGCTCCAGTGTTTTGAAGCTTTCCTTTGTTTATATTCTGGCTATTCCTTTCATGTATCGGAATTGGCTTGGCTTAGCAGTTGGCGTTGGCATGATACTTGCCTTGGTTTTGGGATTATATCTTCGTAGTGTTATGACAAGGGATTTGTATGAGAAGATACTGACTTTAGTGTGTACCTTAAGCCTGACAAGCGCTGGTTATGCGATGATGGAAACCTTTGTAAATTACATAAGTGACGGAGGGCACAGCCACCGAATCAGTGCAGTTTTTTCCCATCCGAATTATTTTGGAACCATTGTTGGAACTGTAATCATTATCTGTGCATATAAGATACTTACGAATCAGGAATATAAATGGTTTTATTATTTGGTAGCAGGCTTTAATGTAATCAGCATGTACTTATGTAAGAGCATGTTTGTATTCGTGGAAGTGTTTATCGGAGTTGCAATCCTTCTATTGATTCAGAAGAAGCATAAGCTTTTAACAATCTGGCTGTCAGCTGCAGCAATTGGAGCGTTCCTGGTTTTCTTTATGGGTATGAATTTGATCCCCCGGCTTTATGATGTCAGTGTAACCGTGAAGCTGCGCCAGAAAATATGGCAGTTAGCCTGGGAACAGATTAAGCATTATCCGTTTTTTGGACATGGTTTTATGTCCTTCAGCTATCTGTTTAACGCATCCTACCGTAATAGGACGATACCGCATTCCCACAGCATATACCTTGATTTAGTATTAAACTTAGGAATCGTGGGTTCCGTATTATTCCTTTGGTATTTTGCAAAATACTATATATCAGTAATCGTTACCTGTGTGAAAAAGAAAAATGTTATGGTAGCTTCCTTAATCTTAGCAGTAACCGGAGCTGCGCTGGTGCATGGAGCAACCGATCTGACCCTGCTTTGGATCCAGACCTTGCCTTTATTCTTATTAATTCTTGCTGGACAGGGAACGGAGGAAAAGACGGAGCAGATTGCCGTAGCATTGAATTATTCCAATAATTATACGAACTAAATTCAATAAGGAGCAATGGTTGAATACTTAGGTATTAACCCATTGCTCTTTTTATTTCGTTTTCTCTTTTGCATAATAAATTCCATAACACACATACTAATTCCAAATTTGATTAGGTGGTGATGTTATGAAGAAAAATATATTTCCTCCGACATCGCAGCGAGTCTTTCTGAAAACTGATCCGCTGACGAATGCCGAAATTAGGAACCAAACAATCCGGAATTTGAATATATTTAAGAATTGCGACCAAAACGATGTAGGAGAACGAATCCGCCAGCTAAGCCAGGAGTGGGATACGGAACGTGTAATTGAGGTGAATTCATCTTTACTGATTTTATTAAGCTCCTATCTGGGTATAAAAACGAGCAGATTTTGGTTTTTACTGACTGGAGCTGTTTCGGTATTCATGCTATGGTATGCATTTCTTGGCTGGTATCCGCTGCTGCCCCTGGTGCGTAAGTGGGGTGTGCGGACGGAAGATGAGATTAGCGCTGAGAAAGCATCATTAAAGTATATGAGAGGGGATTTTGCTCAGACTTATACTTCCGTGGAGGATGCGTTAGCTAAGGCAGAAAAGCAATAAGTGTTATATGAATCAATAATAGCAAGCAGTGAAATGGAGATTATAACCATGTATTGTATCGATAAACTGATTCATCCTGATATATTTCAGGGCAAAAACAAGAAGAAACATTATTTTGAAGGCTGGTATTTCCGAATCTCAGATAGTAAAGCAGAGCATACCTATGCCATTATTCCGGGCATTTCAATCGGACGATGGGATACTCATGCCTTTATTCAGATATTGGATGAAAACCACAAGGTTTATTATTATCATTATGATATTTGTGATTTCGAATTTAATGAGAATAAATTCGAAATAATGATTGGCAAAAATTATTTTTCCAAAAGCCGCATCCGATTGAATCTGGTTAGCAATGATTTAAGTCTTCAGGGAGATCTTTATTTCTGTAATATCATGGAGTATCCAAGAAGCATTTTCCGGCCTGGTGTCATGGGACCATTTTTATATGATCCCTGTATGGAATGTTATCACGATATCATTAATATTCAGCACGATATTACCGGACATCTGAAAATATCCGGTAATAAGGTGGATTTCACAGGAGGTATCGGCTATATTGAAAAGAACTGGGGAAGTTCCATGCCGAAGACCTGGATCTGGTGCCAGTCCAATCATTTTCATCCCGATAATGTGTCCTTGTCCATAAATATCGGTAAGGTTCCGATGTGCTGCGGAAGCTTTATCGGATTTATCGGAATGTTCCGTTATAAAGATCGGATATTCATGTTTACAACTTATTCAGGTGCGCGGATCAGTAAATTATTCCACAGCGATCACAAGCTTAGGATAACTTTAAAGGATTGCCGCTTCCGCCTCGATGTAAGCATTACCTATGCCGAAGGAGGCAACATCATGGCACCCATGAAAGGACAAATGAGCAGGAGTATTAAAGAAAGCATAGATGCTGTGGTTAAAGTAAGATTCTCAGACCGGTCCGGTAATATCTTATATGAAGGAATAGGTACGAACTGCGGCCTTGAAATAGTAGAGTAAAATAATAGCGCTAAGCGTATCCGTCATTGGATCAACGCTTAGCGCTTTTATTAAGGAAGAATTCTTAAGGAAAGCTTCCATAGCAGAACCCTTGTTACCGCAGCGTCGATGAGGGATTTTGATATGGAATTGTTTTTCACCGCAGCTATTACAGCCGGAATCTGTACGTCATAGTCAGTAGCAATCAGCAGGTCGTTGCCTGCATTAATGGCAAGGATGGCTGCCTTCTGATTGTTCGTATATTGCTTAATCGCATCCATACTAAGGTCGTCCGTCATAATTACACCGTTAAAATGAAGCTCTTCCCGGAGAATGTTATGGACAGAAGAGGAAAGGGAAGCGGGATAATCCGGATCCATGGAAATTACAATATTATGAGAAACAAGGATGCAGCCGGCTCCAGCTTTGATTCCTGCCTGGAAGGGCAGAAAATCACTGGTGACAAAGCTTTGGTAGCTCCTATTATCAATGGAGATACCTGTGTGTGTATCCACATTATTTCCATAACCTGGAAAATGCTTGAGAACGGACCCGATACCCTTGGAATTCATTGTAGAAACTACTGTCTTTACATACTTTGAGGTGTCTTCCGCATTTTTTCCAAAGGACCGCTGGTAAATAAAATCCTTCGGATCAGTGGATACGTCGCATACCGGAGCAAGGTTAACATTAATCCCCAAGCTTAATAATAAATCTGCTTTTTCTTTGGTATCACTGATAATAAGATCATAGCCTCCCTTTTGAAAAAGCTCCTGAGGGGATAGGAACGGAACCTTACGGAAGGCTGTGTATTTGCTGACGCGGTTTACGGTTCCGCCTTCCTCATCCACACCGATCAGCATTGGAATCTTGGACGTATCCTGATAGTGTTTTATGGTTTCCTTAACCTCTTTTTTGGTTTTATTATTAAAGTCATCGGCAAATAAGAGATATCCTCCCAAATGATATTTCTTGATATCAGTGACAGCCTGGCTGCTCCTGCAGCGGACAAAAAATAACTGGCCTACCTTTTCCTCGAGTGACATGTTCTTTATTATTTCATTAATCTTCTGTAAGTCCTCAGAAGAAGCCGATGCATAAGGAGTTGCCACAGGTGTGACGGATGGAAGTGCTGTAGGAGTGACAGCTTGGGTTATGATTGGCGTCACGGTGGAAGTGGTTGTTACTGTAACCGTTGGGATACTTGTTGGGGTATTTGTCGGGGTAGACTCCGGCGAAGGAGTCGGCTCTGTCTGATGGGAAGCAGAACGGGAACAACCGTTAAAGATTGCAATAATTAGGAAGAAAAGCAAAGTTATCATATATTTTCTATTCATAATGAGTCTCCATACCAATCGTTTATTCATAATTCAATATATAGTTATTATCTCATTCTGTATTATCTTAATACTTCATAATCCAGTTGCCAATATAAAATCGGATGAAAATTTTCCTGTGATCAATTTACCGTAGAAACTTTTGAATTTCGACTTGATAATCCACAGAAATAGTACTAGGATAGAAATCAAGGAAGAACTGTAATTTAACACAAAAGCGAGGAGGAAGGATGGAAAATAAAATCATAGTGGCAATGAAAGCTATCATTTTATATAACCGGAAGGCTTTAATCATCCAACGTTCCTATGGTGAAGTAAGCGGAAGCGGAACTTGGGAATTTGCCGGTGGTAAGCTTGAATTCGGTGAAGACCTGGAAACAGGGCTTAGACGTGAGATTATGGAGGAGGTAGGTTTACAGGTTAAAATAGAAAGGCTTCTGTATGCTTCTACCTTCCAGATCAAGGATAACCGCCAGACAGTCATCCTTAACTATCTGTGTCACAGTCTGGGAAATCAGGTTGTTCTGTCTGAGGAGCACGAAAAATTTATCTGGGCTGATAAGAAGACTATGAAAAAATACCTGGCAAAAGGCATCCTCCATGACCTGGAGGTAAATAATATTTTCAGTCAGCTGGATGTGGAAGAAAGTTAAGAAGTGACAATGAAATAATTATATAGGAGATCTTGTGTTATAAAGATAGACGTGAGCGGCAATGATAACGATTGCCGCTTAATTTTTGTCAAAGTAAAATCTTTGTTCTTAAGAAAGGAAGCGACAAGCTATAAATTTTCATGTGATTTATCTTTAATAGTCACAATTCAAAAACAATTTGAAGTAGGATATAGTATAAGAAGCTAAATCTGGCGTTGGATTACCGGCAGAGGATTAAGGCATATTTTTATTAGCTAAAATGAAAAATAACGCCAGTTTCTTAGAGAATATGCCATGAGGATGCAAGAATAGTACATTTCTATTCAGAAATGCATTTGCTATAATGTGTTCGATAAAAGGAAAAACTATTAAGGAAATTAATTTGCCGCCGCAGGGTGGCGGAATGGAGGATATCATGAAATTTAGCAACGGATGTTGGATGCATAAGGAAGGAACCGAAGTGTTCTCTCCTGCAGAGGTTTATTTTGCAAAAACTGAAGGCAACCTTTTAAAATTATGTGCACCTACTCACAAGATTAACCACAGAGGAGATACCTTAGGCGGACCGAACCTTACAATCCGTATATCAGCGCCGGCTCCCGAGGTTCTGAGAATCAGAGCAAATCACTATATGGGTGTTCAGAAAAAAGGTCCTGATTTTGAAATTGAAATTGATGAGAAGAATAATTTATTCGTAGAAGAGCAGGAAGATTTATTGACAGTAAAAAGCGGCAGCCTTCGTGTTGAGATTAAGAAATCCAACTGGAAGATGACCTTCTTCCGTGACAATGAGAAATTGACAGACAGCGGCTGGCGTGATCTTGCGTATGTTAAGACTGACTGGAAAGGCCTCGCATATGATGACGGCTGTGAACATGATACTTACATGAGAGAGCGTCTTTCCCTTACTGTAGGTGAATTAATCTATGGCTTAGGTGAGCGTTTCACTTCTTTCGTTAAGAATGGTCAGACCGTGGATATCTGGAATGAGGATGGCGGTACTTCCACTGACCAGTCCTATAAGAATATCCCGTTTTATGTTTCCAATAGAGGATACGGTGTATATGTAAATCATCCGGAGAAGGTTAGCTATGAAGTAAGCTCTGAGATGGTGAAGAAGGTTCAGTTCTCAGTTGCTGGAGAAGAACTTGATTATTTTATTATCAATGGACCTACCATGAAGGAAGTTCTGATGCGTTACACCGACATCACAGGTAAGCCTACTTTACCTCCCGCCTGGACCTTTGGTCTGTGGCTTTCTACCTCCTTTACTACCAATTATGATGAAGCTACGGTTACAAGCTTTGTTGATGGTATGTTTGAGAGAGGAATTCCGCTCAAGGTATTCCATTTTGACTGCTTCTGGATGAAGGACTTCCACTGGTGCGATTTCCTTTGGGACTCCAGAGTATTCCCCGATCCTGCCGGTATGTTAAAACGTCTGAAGGTAAAGGGCTTAAAGATCTGCGTATGGATTAACAGCTACATCGGCCAGGAATCCTCAATGTTTGAGGAAGGTGTGGAAGGCGGATATTTCATCAAGCGTCCGAACGGAGATGTATGGCAGTGGGATATGTGGCAGCCGGGTATGGCAATCGTAGACTTTACGAATCCGAAGGCCTGCAAATGGTTCTCTGATAAGCTGGAAGCACTTCTTGATATGGGTGTTGACTGCTTTAAGACAGACTTCGGCGAGAGAATTCCGACGGATGCAGTTTACTTTGATGGTTCCGATCCGAACAAGATGCATAACTATTACACCTATTTATATAACAAAACCGTATTTGATCTGTTA
The DNA here is from genome assembly GCA_035564175.1 of Mobilitalea sp. GTDB lineage: Bacteria > Bacillota > Clostridia > Lachnospirales > Lachnospiraceae > Mobilitalea. The sequence continues at coordinate 5,602 of DATMUM010000046.1, read as the reverse complement.
GAGAAAAAACGCGGCAAGGGCGAAGCAGTATTATTTGCAAGAAGTGCTACCGTTGGCGGTCAGAAATTCCCGGTTCACTGGGGCGGAGACTGCTGGTCCGATTATGAGTCCATGGCAGAAAGCTTACGTGGCGGTTTATCCTTAACCATGTCTGGTTTTGGCTACTGGAGCCATGATATCGGCGGTTTCGAAAGTACTTCTACACCGGACGTATATAAGCGCTGGTGTGCCTTCGGATTACTTTCTACCCATTCCCGTCTGCACGGAAGCTCCTCTTATCGTGTTCCGTGGGCTTATGATGAGGAATCTGTAGCTGTCGTTAAGTTCTTTGCGAGATTAAAGGCTTCCTTAATGCCTTATCTGTTCCGCAATGCAATTGAGACTTCCAAGGTTGGCGTTCCTTCCATGAGAAGCATGGTTATGGAGTTCACTTCAGATCCTACCTGTGCTTACCTGGATAAGCAATATATTTTAGGCGATTCCTTATTGGTTGCACCGATCTTTAACGATGAGGGCATGGCTCATTATTACCTGCCGGAAGGCAAATGGACTTCCTTCCTGACAGGAGAGGTTAAGCAGGGCAGCCGTTGGTACAAAGAGAAACACGGCTATTTAAGCATTCCGTTGCTTGTTAAGGAGGGCAGTATCATAGCAGTTGGAGCAAAGGAAGATGATGCAGTTTATGATTATTCCGAGAATGTAACCCTGAAGGCTTATGAGCTCATTGAAAATGTTCCTGCTACAACTGTAGTATATGATGACAAGGCTAAGCTGACACTGAATGCAGAGCTTCTTAAGAGTGGAAAGACAATCACTGCTGAAGTTAAGACATCCAAGGATTACAAGATCGTATTAGTAAATGTTACCGATGTTGCTTCCGTTGAGAACGGCAGCTTCGAGGTAGTTGGTAATGATACAGTTATTACACCAAGTGGCAAAGGCAAGGTAGTATGTAACTTGAAGTAAGCTTTTGTAATTAATATCTGTTTAGTATGTAATAAAATTATGTAATAAAATAAGAGCTGTGTGTCAGCTAACTGATATACTCTTTAGGATAATAGAAGATACATTCTGTTCATCTTGTAGAATATCTGATAGTCTGATAACAGCTCTTTTTCTTATAACTATGGTTCGGGTACCATAAGTCTACTCAGCACAGTAGTAATGAATATATGCATACATATTCATCTTAATATATAAATCCGATTTATGGCACCCGAACCAACTATGGAATTGGTAAGCTGGTATAAATGCAAATACACACGAAAAGCTGTAGGTAGCCTTGAGAAACTCCTATAGCGTGTTTATTCCGGCTTCGTCTTCTTCAATAGCAGACATAACCATATTGCTAAATAAATCTGTTCCGCAGTCGTCCCAATGGCTGTATACGGAAAAGAACACTCCGACTAGTTCCCTGTCAGGGTCTACCCATAGGAAGGTTCCTCCGGCACCACCGTGAGAGAAGGTATTACCAGAGCATAAGGAACCGTATTCGTCGCGTTTATTACCCTGAATACTCCATCCATAGCCCCAGGATCCCTCTGGGAAAAACATATTACCCCAACTGGCTGATATACCCGGAATTTGATTCTTAGTCATTGTCTCAACAGTAGCTCTGCTTAGAATCCGTTTGTCTCCATAAGTCCCTTTATTCAGGAACATCTGTGCAAAGATCGCCATGTCCATAGCAGTAGAATATGCGCCGCCTGCCGGATTTGGATCAGCCAGATGTTCCGGTGTTCCTGCCCACTGATCCGGGCCGTCAGGGTTTCGCCTAACGACTCTTTTATATACTGACTCCGGAACCACGAAGAAGGTATCTTTCATTCCCAATGGATCAAAGATCTTCTCCTGTACGAAGGAGGCAAAAGACTTCTTACTGATCCTTCTGATAATCTCACCTAGAAGCATATATCCATAGCTGGAATAACTCATCTCGGTACCTGGCTGCTTCCATAGGGGAGCATCATAGCTCAAATATAATTCCTCATAATTATATAAATCCTGAGTTGGTTCAGGGGCAGGGATATCCACCTTACCTCTTTTTGAATCAATATGCTCGTACAATTCCTTTCCTCTGATGCCGGAGGTATGTGTGAGTAAATGATGAACTGCTACGGAATCCTTGCCATCCCCGCGAAATTCCGGAATGTAATAGGAAACAGGACGATGCAGGCCAAGCTTGCCTTCCTCGACTAGTATCATGGCAGCGGTTGCGGTGATGGCCTTGCTGATAGAAGCCAAAGGAAAAAGCATGTCTCTTTCCAGCGGTGCTGCATCGGCTCCATAGGCTGCTTTCCCATAGGCATTATTTAGAACGATTACACCTTTACGTGCTACTAAGGTTACCAGCGCGGGTAATTTCTCTTCTTTAATCCAACTGGAAGCCATTTCGTCAACATATTTCACTTTATTTGCTGACATTCCGACTTCCTGCGGTTTTCCTTCTCTTAAAACCATAATATCCTCCTAACCTAAGCTTGAAAAATATACGACAGTCAACTACACCATTATATGGTAAAAACGCATATTATTCAATAAATGGTTAAAATAGTTAAAGCATTAATAAAATAATAATAGATTGCCCGTAAAGAGATATAATAATCTTGGCAGTAAGATAAGCTTGTGCGAAGCAAAATACCATTAACCGGTTTAAAGGGAATGATCTCTGATAGCAAGTTTATAACCCGTAGCATTAGGCTGCATCGACCCCTATGTCACGGCGTGGATTGCTGATGTAATTAAAAAATCCTGATGAATAACATTATGCGTAAAAGAAATCTGTCTGGAAGATGATTATCAGTGAACCGGACAGGTTTCTTAGTATTTCTATAATTATTTTAGAAATAAATATTTCCATCACAAATCCATCACATAATTCACGGTAAAATATACTTATAATAATTAATAACTAGCGCATATGTATCAATGGCAGATTTGTTACTATAAGAAGAATGTTTAGGAAAGTGAGTCTATAAGATGATTAATGGTACGATTTTAATTGCGGAGGATGAGGCAAGAATCCGCAGGATGTTAAAGGATTTTTTAAGCAGCTGTAATTATAATGTGATCGAAGCGGAAGATGGAGAACAGGCATTAGAGTTGTTTTACGCCAATAATAATAAGATTGACCTGATTTTATTGGATATCATGATGCCGAAGAAGGATGGATTTGGAGTGTTAAAGGAAATACGAGATATTTCCATAACACCGGTAATCATGCTGACTGCGAAAAGCCAGGAATATGACCAGTTAAATGGCTTTCGGCAAGGCGCAGATGATTATATTACAAAGCCATTTTCACCGGTGATTTTACTGGCACATATTGAAGCTGTTTTAAAACGCTGCAAGAATAACATGGAAGATACCTTGACGGTAGGTGATATCATTATTGACAAGGTCGGCATGACAGTGAAGGTGAATAATGGCAGAATATATTTGACACCAAAGGAATATGACCTGTTATTGTACCTGATCAATAACATGGATATTGTTCTATCCAGGGAACAGATACTGAATAAGGTATGGAATTATGACTACCTGGGAGACAGCCGGACTGTGGACACCCACATCAAGCAGTTAAGATCGAAGATCGGAACAAGGTATATACAGACAATTCACGGAAGAGGTTACAGATTTGAGGTGAGTGAATGTTCCGATCAATAAAAACACGGCTTACTGTCACCATCTGCGGAGTACTTCTTCTGGTATTTTCCATTCAGCTGGCAGTTAACTTTTTATTTGCGGAGAAATACTATGAATTTCGTAAGACCCTCCTTCTGCAGGATGTGTATCATCAGATAATGGAAGAGGCCAAAGTATCAGAAGGCAGTATCAGTGAAATCATGAGCAACGTTGATTTTGACAACAATCTTGAATTAATTATCTTTGATCAGGATAAGAATGTTGTCTACGGCAATATGCCTGAGTTTTTCCGCCCGGATGATAAAGTTGGCGCTCCCGATAAGATTAATGATTTAGTAGTTATGAATTATCCGGAATCCTATTACAAGGAATCTGAACCAACCATTTTAAAATCAGATAATGCGCCTGAAGGCAGAATTACACTGCTTGCAAAGCTAGAGGCTGGAGGAAGTCCTTATTATCTTACGATACAGATTCCGATCAAATCCATCAGCAGGGAAATGAAGAGCACCAATATCTTTATTCTCTATATATCAACCTTTGCTACGATAGCCGGCGGGTTGATTGTATATTTTATTGCGAAACAGTTCGCCAAACCGATCGAAGATATTAATAAGGTGGCGATTAATGTATCCAATCTGAATTTTTCCACTCGGGCTGAGGAAAGTAAACGTAAGGATGAAATTGGAAGTCTTGCTTCTAATATTAATATCATGTCCGACCGGTTGGAGGAGAATATCGTACGACTGCAGGAAGCAAACAGGAAGCTGGAATATGATAATGAAGTCATGAATAAAGTCGATGAGCAGAGAAAGGAATTAATCGCAAATATTTCCCATGAATTAAAGACCCCCTTGGCAATCCTGGGTGGCTATGCGGAAATGCTGAATAATGATATTCCCGGTATTGATAAGACCTTTTATTACGAGACAATTCAGGATGAAACCCGCAAAATGGATATCATGATCCAGAATCTCCTGAATTTATCGAATATGGAGAATAAGCTGGCGAATCTTAGTCTGGAAGAAGTCAATATTGTTGAATTGACGGAATGGATTTATCGTAAGAATTCAGTATTAATGAAGAATAAGGAGATATTGTGTGATTTCAGCTCCCAGCCTTGCGGAACAGTACTTGCCGATCCCTTGTATCTGGAAGAAGCAATCAATAATTACATATCGAATGCAATTCGATATACGGAAAAAGGGCATTGGCTGAAAATAAGAGTAGAGCAAAAGAAGGATGAAGCAGTAATATCTGTATACAATGAAGGTATTCAAATCAATGAAGCCCATTTGGACAAGCTATGGAACAGCTTCTACCGGGAAGATACATCAAGGACCAGGACATCGCAGAACAATATCGGATTAGGACTTTATATTGTCCGTTCGATTATGAACGCCCATCATGGTAAATGTGGTGTGCTTAATAAAGAAAGGGGCGTTGAATTCTGGTTATCCTTGAAGTTGAAACAGAACTAAGGTAATTATGTTCCGATCCCTGTCTAATAGACAGTGAAAAATAAAATATCTAATACCGTCAATCGCTGTTCGTGGTTGACGGTATTCTTATGCCACATTATTGATAAGATACCTTCTGTGTTCAAGTGGAACATACCGTTAAGCCTTTTCGGATATTTGTGATCAGTAACGATATTAATATCTAATCTATGTTTAGTGCGAGTATTTATGGTTTATTGAATCGTAACCTTATAAAATATCTTTTTACAAAAGTTATTTCTAATTCAGCTGATATCTTGATTCTTCTTATAAAAAATGCTCCTCATTGTAATACAGTTCAATTAAATAACTGTCTGCTACAAGGAGGAGCAAAAATTACTTTACTGAGGTTACTTTACTGAGGTTACTTTACTGAGGTTACTTTACTGAGGTTACTTTACTGAGGTTACTTTACTGAGGTTACTTTACTGAGGTTACTTTACTGAGGTTACTTTACT